>DATAAL010000549.1:0-4056 GCA_036260145.1 Longimicrobiaceae bacterium
TACGCCTGGGCCTCCTCCACTCCCCCCGTCTGGTTGCGGAGCAGGGCGTAGTCCACCAGAGTTTCGGCTTCCAGGAGAGGATACTCCTTCTCCCGGGCGATCTGGAGCGCCTTCTCGAAGAAGGTGAAGCCACCATCGTCGCCCTGCGCCCTGGCGATGTTTCCCCGTCCCTGGTACATGCGGCCCAGGTAGTAGGGCGACCGGGCCGCGATCGCCCGCTCCTCCGCGGCGCGTCCCCATTCCTCCGCCTGCAACACGTGGCCGTCCCGCAGCAGCGACTCGGCGAAGTCGATGGCGATCCCCGCCCAGGTTCCCGAGGGGATGGAAAGGTCGAGCGCCTGCCGGTAGAACGCCAGCGCTTCCTCGTGCCGGTCCTGTGCGTCGCGTAGGAGCGCCTGGTTGTGGCGGCACACCGCCAGATCGAAGCTGGAGGGGAGAGCAGTCCAGATCTCCAGCGCCTTCGAGAACCATCTGTCCGCCTCTTCCAACTGCATCTGCCGGGTCGCGACGTTCCCCAGGTTGTTGTAGAGCTGGGCGCGCTCCAGGAGGAGTCTTTCCCCGCCATTCGCCTGGTCCACGAGCGCGAGCGCCTCCCGGTAGCGGCGCTCTGCCTCCGTCCAGCGCCCCTGCCACACCAGGGCATTCCCCAACCCCGTCAGGGCGACGATCTCTCCATGGAGGTCGCCGGAGTCGTGAGCCAGCTCGGCGCTACGCTGGTAGTGCGAGAGCGCGTCCTGAAGATCGCCCAGCGACAGCGCCACTCTCGCGATCCTGCGAAGGGCGAGGATCTGCGGCCCCTTGTCCAGGAGGGGGAGGGACCGATTGAATGCCACCTCGTAGGAGTGCCGCGCCTTGCGGTACAGCCCGCTCTGCTCAAGGAAGTCTCCCAGCTCGATCAGGCAGCGCACGGTACCGGCGCCGTCACCCGACCAGAAGCTGTGCACCACCGGGCGCAGGGCCCGGTACAGTGATGAGACGTAGTGGTGGAGGGCCTCCTCCGACTCGTTCACCGCTCTCTCGACCTGGCTCAGCGTCACGATGCGCTTGTCGATCGTCGCGTAAGCGCTGGAGCTGTCCCACTCCTTCCCCGGGTCCGGAACCGCGCTGCCTACGAGCGTGAGGCGCAACAGCTCCAGCTCCTCCAGGTCGGGGAGAAGGGAGGAGAGCTCTTCCAGGGTTACTTCTGAGCGGCTCACGGGAGATCGGTTGGCTCAGCCGCCGGATACCGTGATCGACCCACCCCGGCTGGTCAACCCGCCGTCGTCCTGCGTGGTGCCGTAGGTGGAGAAGTGATAGGTGTGTGTCTGCAGGCGGGTCCCGTCGGAGGTGGGGGCGGCGCCCATGTTCACCCACTCCCCGTCCCACCAGACGATGGTCGGATCGGGGGTGTTCTCGATGGAGGTTCCCCTGAACGGGAGCTCGATCCTCACGGGCCTGGCGAACTGCTGGTTGTGCGGGCCGAACTCCGCCACCACCCGCTCCGAGCCCTTGGGGTCGACCGGGAGGTTGATGGTGAACATGGTCACCCGGTCCACCGCGCCCGGGGGGACGTCGATGGCGAACCCGGCGAAGTCAAGCCGTCCGCCCTCGGGGCCGATCCACTTCTTGGCCCAGGCGATGGTGATGGACCGGGCGGACTTGAAGGTAGCGAGCCGATCAAGGTTGGAGCCGCCCTCGGTCTGGCTGGACAAAGGTAATGCAGGGGCGCGTGGTGTCGCCGTGGGCACCTCCCGATCGGCGCAACCCGGAGCCGAGAGCACGGCGACGAGGGACAGCGCGGAGAACATACTCCGTGCATGACGGTGCATTCGGACCTCCTCTAGAGGGAATAAACGAGTGAAGAGCAACCCGCAGGAGAGTTAGCGGGCACACACCGCCTGATCATCCCTACCGGTCAGCACGACCCGCACCAGACGACACGAACCTCGGTGAATAGCGTAAGCAATGATAATACAAACACATACGACTCCGCGCAACAGGGGCGGACCTGCCCGGGGGTGCACCGGATTGCATCGGTGCCACTATTCTGGTGCAAGGACCATCCCCCGGTCCAGCCCGTACTCCGCCATCTTCCGGCGAAGAGTGTTGCGGTGGATCCCCAGCCGCTCCGCGGCCAGCGTCAGGTTGTTCCCCGTCTGGCGGATGGCGCGGCGGATGTAGCGTCGCTCCATCTCCTCCAGGGTGCAGAGGGGCCCCTCGTCCACCTCCTGCTCCAGGGTGCGGGGCTGCGGCAGCAGGATATCGGCGGGGAGGTGCTGCGGCAGCAGGGTGTCGCCGCTGCACATCACCACCGCCCGCTCCACCACGTTGCGGAGCTGGCGCACGTTCCCGGGCCATGGATGGGTCCGGATCATCTTCAGGAGCTCCTCCGAGATCCCCCGGATCGGCTTTCCGTGCTCCCGGGAGTAGCGGAGGACGAAGTGCTCCACCAGCCGGTCCAGGTCCTCCCCGCGCTCGCGGAGGGGCGGAAGGTGGAGAGTGACCACAGCCAGCCGGTAATACAGGTCTGCGCGGAACCCCCCCTCCTCCACCGCCGCCTTGAGGTCGCGGTTGGTGGCCGCCACGATCCGCACGTCGATCGGCACCGGGGACTCCCCGCCCACGCGCTCGATCTCCCGCTCCTGGATGGCGCGGAGGATCTTGGACTGGAGCGCCAGTGACATGTCGCCGATCTCGTCCAGGAAGAGCGTCCCCCCGTTCGCCCGCTCGAAGCGCCCGATCCTGCGTCCGATGGCCCCGGTGAAGGCGCCCTTCTCGTGACCGAAGAGCTCCGACTCCAGGAGGTTCTCCGGAATCGCGGCACAGTTGATGGCGATGAACGGCCCCCTGGACCGGCGCGAGCGGGAGTGCAGTACCCGCGCGATCATCTCCTTCCCCGTCCCGCTCTCCCCCAGCACCAGAACCGTCGCGTCGCTGCTCGCCGCCCGGGCCACGGAAGCGAAAGCCGAGAGCATCTCCGAGCTCGACCCCACGATCGCGTCGTCCCCGGTGGAGAGGTCCGGCAGGGGGCGGATGGTCCCCGCACGGCCGAGCGCCGAAAGGATCCCGCGCAGCTTCCCCGACGGGACCGGCTTGGGGAGCACCTCGTGCGCCCCCACCCCGATAGCCTCCAGCATGAGGTCCATCGAGGGCTCCGCGGTCAGGAGCACCACCGGGGGCGTGCTGGAGTCGGAGCGCAGACGGCGGAGCAGCTCCATTCCCGCCCCCGAGAAGTCCGCGTCCAGCAGCAGCAGGTCCCACCCTCCCTCCCGGATCAGACGCAGCCCTTCCGCCTGCACGTGCGCGACCTGAAGCTGGGCGCCGTCCAGTTCTGGTTCGAGTGTTCGAACGAAGCTGCGATCCGAGTCGAGAAGGAGGACCTTCAAAGAGATAGCGAGCGGTCGGTTCCGGTGGAGGTGGTTTCCGGTGGAGGTGTAGTCACAAGATACTGCCGGTGCACCGGGGGCGCAATCTGCACCGCTCCTTGCGGGACATACTCGGAAATCCCTGTACCCGCAGTGCTTGAAAGCGTGACGAGCCGGGGGAAGGTCCCCCGGCTCGCACAGAATCTCCCGCACGGGGATCGGCCTCAATTGGTGAGGTTGTTGATCGCCCGGTACATGTTGATGCGGCCCGAGCCGAAGTACTTGTCCCAGCCGGCGGTGCCCAGGTCGTCGGCGGTGGAGGCGATCCGGTTGCGAATGTTGCTGGCGCCCGTCACGCCGATCGCCTGCAGGAGTCCGCCCAGGCCAGCCGCCTGCGGGGTCGCCATCGAGGTGCCCGCCATGAAGACGTAGCTCGTGTTAGAAGCGTAGTCGGCGTTGAGGACGTAGCTGTACCCGCTGGAGTTCTCGCTGTCGCCACCGGGCGCGGAGATGTCGATCTCGGCACCGGCGTTGGAGTAGCTCGCCCGGGCGTCGCCCCAGTCCGTCGCGCCCACGGCGACGCACTCCGGGAACTTGGCCGGATACGAGATGTTCCGCGTCGAGCCGTCGTTGCCGGTGGCGCAGAAGGGAAGCGTGTTCTTGCTGAGCGCGTACTGCAGCGCCTGCTGCTCCGACGTGTTCCCGAAGCGAC
>DATAAL010000550.1:0-5838 GCA_036260145.1 Longimicrobiaceae bacterium
TCCCCGTCTCGTGGAGGGCGACCACCTCGCTCCCAGCCGGGACGCGGGCCAGGAGGCGCTTCCCTTCCTCGTTCCGCACCCGCCCCACGTCGCCCGGCCCGCGGAACGGCTCCTCCCGGACCTCCACCGCCTCGAAGGCGAAGTAGCGCCGAACCCTAGCCTCGTACTCGGCGATGACCCCGGCCGGCGCGCCGCGTGCCTTCCCCACCGCAAGGAGCGTGACCTTCACCGTCCGAGCACCGTGTCGCGGAGGAAGTGCTCGTTGTCGCGGTACGGATGGTCCACGTTGTAGTGGAGCCCGCGGCTCTCCCGCCGCATCCGGGCGCAGCGCACCACCAGGAGCGCGGTCTCGATCATGTTGCGCAGCTCCACCAGCTCCGCCGACGGGGCAGACGACGCCCAGACGATCCCGTTCTGCTCGGCGATCTGCTGGATCCGCGCCTCCGCGAAGGCGAGGCGCTCGTCCGACCGTACGATCCCCACCAGGTCCCACATGGTCGAGCGGATCTCCTCCCGGTCGTGCACCAGGAGCACCCCCTCCGGCTCTCCCCTCCCGGGCGGCGGACCCCAGTCAGGGGGCGAGGGCGGGAGCGCGAGGTCCGGGAGCTCGGAGCGCAGGCGCTCCGCCGCCCGGTGCGCGAACACCACCGCCTCCAGGAGGGAGTTGGAGGCCAGGCGGTTCGCCCCGTGCACTCCGGTGCACGCCGTCTCCCCGGCTGCGTACAGCCCGCGGACCGAGGTGCGACCGTGGGTGTCGGTCAGCACTCCGCCGCACAGGTAGTGCGCGGCGGGGACCACCGGGAGCGGCTCGGCGAGCATGTCGATCCCGCGCGCTGCCGTCTCCCGCAGGATGTTCGGAAACCGCGCGCGGATCTCCTCCTCCGGGATCGCCGAGCAGTCCAGCAGGACGTACGGATCGCCGCTCCGCTTCATCTCCCGGTCGATCGCGCGGGCGACGATGTCGCGCGGCGCGAGCGACCCGAGCGGGTGGTGGGCGCGCATGAAGGGCGTGCCGTCGATCCGGCGCAGCTCCGCCCCCTCGCCGCGAACCGCCTCGGAGATCAGCAGCGTACGCTCGCGCGCCGGGTACAGGGCGGTCGGGTGGAACTGGATGAACTCCATGTTCGCCACCCGCGCCCCCGCCCGGTACGCCATGGCTACCCCGTCCCCCGTGGCGATCGCGGGGTTGGTGGTGTGGCGGTACACCTGGCCGCAACCTCCTGTGGCCAGGAGCGTCGCCCGCGCCAGGAAGGGCACCATCTCGCCCGTCCCCGGGTCGAGCACCGCCGCCCCGAAGCAGCGCGGCTCACCCGACACCGGGTCGGCGGCCACGAGCAGGTCCACCGCGGCGTGGTCCTCCAGCACCCGGATATTCGGGGACGCGGCGACCGCGGCCAGGAGCCCCCGCTCGATCTCCCGACCCGTCAGGTCGTCGGACCGGACGATGCGGCGGCGGGAGTGGCCCCCTTCGCGGCCCAGTGAGAGATCCTCCCCCCGCCGGGTGAACTCGACCCCGATGCGGATCAGCTCCCGCACGCGCTCCGGCCCCTCGCGCACCAGCGCCTCCACCGCGTCGGGGTGGCAGAGCCCCGCCCCCGCGACCAGTGTGTCCTCCACGTGCAGCGCATACGAGTCGTCCGGCGAGAAGACGGCCGCGATCCCTCCCTGCGCGTAGTTGGTGCTCGACTCGGGTCGCTCCTTCTTGGTGACCACCTGCACCGTGCCGAAACGCGCGGCCTTGAGCGCGAAGGAGAGGCCCGCGATCCCGCTCCCGACGACCAGGACGTCGGCCGGGGTCACGCGCCACGCCTCCCCACCGCGGCGCCGAGCGCCCGTTCGAGCGCCTCCTCCCCCGAGGTGAACCGAACCTCCTGCCTCAACACCCATGCGTCCGCGGTGGAAGGGAGGAGGGAGCGCAGCTTCACGGCGTCCTTGTGCGTCATCAGGATCGGTCTCTCCCCCGCGCGTCGGGCGAGCGCCCCCGCCTCCCGGGCGTCGAAGGGGTGGTGGTCCGGGTAGGCGGCGAGCTCCACGTCGAACCCCAGGGCGACGAGATGCTCGACAAACGGCCGGGGATCGGCGAGCGCGGCCACCGCCAGCGCCGGCCCCCCGCCCGGAGCCCTCCGGCGGGGGGGACCGTCCGCCAGGGCCGGGACCAGCCCTACCGGCGCGATCCAGCACCCGGCCAGCGGAACTCCCGGGGCCACCCTGCCGACGTCGCGCGCCACGCGCTCCCCTGCTTCGGCGGGGGCGGACTTCCGGGTCACGACCACCACCCCGGCGCGGCGGAGGGCAGCGGCGGCCTCGCGCCAGGGTCCACGGGGGAGGAGGCGCCGCCGGTCCGACCACCCCTCCACCGGGACCAGCACGATGTCCAGGTCGCGAGCGAGGGCGCGGTGCTGGAACCCGTCGTCCAGCACCACCACGTCGCACCCCGCAGCGGCGGCTCTCCGCGCGGCATCCACCCGGCGCGGCGCCGCGAACACAGGCAGGTCCGGGTTCAGCTCCCGGTGCACCTGGATCTCGTCCGCGCCGTAGCCCCGGAGCACCACCGCGGGGCGCATCCCCCACCCCCGCAGCCGGGCTGCGATCCAGGCGGCGACGGGGGTCTTCCCCGCCCCGCCGACCCCGAGGTTGCCCACGCCGACCACCGGCACCGGCGCGCGCTCGAAGCGCAGCCAGCCGCGGTCGTATGCAAGATTACGCGCCGACACCCCGGCTCGAAAGAGCAGCTCGGCGGGCGCCAGCGCGACGTCCAGAACGCGTCCCAGGGGTCCTCCCTCTCCGGCCCACCACTGCGCCATCCACTGCCGCCCCCTCAGCCGCGTCTCCATTCCTCCTCGCTGTCCACCAGGCGCGTCAGGGCCTTGAGGCGGTCCTCCACCTCCTGGGCGATCTCCTCCAGCCGGTGCTCATCCGCATCGCGCGGCACCCAGATCGGCTCCCCGTAGGCGAGCCGCACCCGCGAGAACGGCTGGGGGACCAGGAACCGGTCCCACCCGCCGAACCACCAGCCGCGGCTCGCGCCGCCCGACGCCGGGATGATCGGCGCGCCGGAGAGCTGCGCGGCCAGCAGGGCGCCCGGCTTCATCACCTCCCGCGGGCCCCGCGGTCCGTCCGGCGTGATGGCGAGCGAGCGCCCCGCCCGCACGTACCGCACCAGGTCGCGGAGGGCCCCCGCGGCCCGCCGGCTGCTGGAGCCGCGTACCACGGTGTACCCCCAGCTCTCCACGATGCGCGCGATGTACTCCCCGTCCCCGTGCTGGCTCACCAGCGTCACCAGCCGCTGGTAGCCGTTCCAGAAGCTGCAGGGGAGCAACCGTCCGTGCCAGAGGGCGAACACCACCGGCTTCCCCTGCTCGTGGAACTGCTGGAAGTTGCGCTTCCCCCGCTCCGACACCCGGCACGTCCGGAGCATACCAGTGATCACCGCTCCCCCGGCGGCGGCGATCAGGCGCGTCCGCAGGTCCGCCGCGGGACGGACCCTCTCCGGGGCGGCCTCAGCCATCCTTCTCCAGCAGCTCCTGGGCGATCGCCGCCGTGCGCTCCGCCGCGCCCCCCGCGCCGTCACCGCCCGCCAGCCGTCCGCGGATGGCACAGAGCTTCGCGACCATCGCGTCGCGCTCCGGCGAGGCGGGGTCGAGGAGCGGGAGGAGCGCGTCGCCCAGCGTCTGCGGCGTCGCCCGGTCCTGGATGAATTCCGGGAAGACCCGCTCCTCCGCGATCAGGTTGGCCAGGGCGATGTGCGGCACCTTCACCAGCCGCCGTGCCAGGGCGTAGCTCAGGGCGTTCATCCGGTACGCCACCACCCCTGGCGTCCCCGCGAGCGCCGTCTCCAGAGTGGTCGTACCGGACTTCACCAGCGCCGCGTCGGCGTGCTGCAGCACACCGGAATCGCTCGGGACCAGCGGCCACGGAGTGTCCTCGTACACACCCCGGTCGATGTCCTCGGGGATGCCGACGACCGGCTGGACCGCCGGAGCGCGGGCCGCCACGTACGCCGCCGCGCCCGAGAAGAGCGCGAGGTGCCGGCGGATCTCCTGCGGACGGGAGCCGGGGAAGAGAGCCAGGATCGGGCGGGAGGGATCGAGACCGAGGGAGGACGCCCACGCCTCGCGGGTGAGGGTGGGGGCGGGGAGATCGAGGAGCGGATGGCCGACGAAGGTGGCGCGGACCCCCCGGTCGCGGAGGAACTTCTCCTCGAAGGGGAGGACCACCGCCACCACGTCGGCGTCCCGCGCCAGGTCGCGCGTCCGGGAGGCGTGCCACGCCCAGACCTGGGGGGCGATGTAGTAGAGGACGGGGATCCCCCGCTCGCGGGCGCGGCGCGCCAGACGGAGGTTGAATCCGGGGTAGTCGATGGGGATGACCAGGTCCACGCCCTCGCTCTCCAGGGCGGAGAAGACACGGCGCTGCAGGTTCAGGAAGAAGGGGAGGTGGCGCACGACCTCGACGAAGCCCATCACCGCGAGCTCGTCCAGCCCGGCGAGGAGCTCCACCCCCTCGGCGGCCATCCGCGAGCCGCCGAGCCCCAGGAGGCGGGCGTGCGGGAAGCGTGTGCGGAGGGCACGGGCGAGCCCGGCGCCGTGGAGATCCCCGGACGGCTCGCCGGCCGCGATGAACAGGGTGGGTGCCGCGCCTGGTCGCACCGGGTCCGGCTCGCTCAACTGGCGGCCTGTCGCAGGAGGAGCCAGACCGCCGCCAGCACCAGGACCAGGAGGATCACCAGCCAGGCCAGGGACGGCGGAGGGGTGCCGCCGACGACGTTGGTGCGCTTACGCCGCCCGCCACCCGGCAACATGGTGCTCGATCCGCTGCATGATCTCCAGCGCCACGGCGAGCGCCTGCCGGCCGTCGTGGCCGCTGACGACGATCTTCCCCTCCCCCCGCACCGCGCGCACGAACGCCTCCAGCTCGGAGCGGAGCGGCTCGGCCCCGTCCCCCTTCAGCTCCACCCGCTCCACCACCCGGTCGAGCGAGAGGTTGGCGAGGCCCTCCTCCATCAGCAGGAGCGGGGCATCCCGTCGCAGGCGGAGGAACTCCCCCGTGCCCCTCGCCAGGTCGAGACTCACGTACCCGGACGGCTGGAAGAAGCGGATCTTCCGCGTCCGCTCCATGGAAACGCGGCTCGCGGTGATGTTCGCCACGGCCCCGTCCTCGAACTCCAGACGGGCGTTGGCGATGTCCACGCTGGGGGTAAGGATCGGGACCCCCACCGCCCGTACCGAGGACACGGGGCTCTCGATCAGGCTCAGCACCAGGTCGATGTCGTGGATCATCAGGTCGAGCACCACCGCCACATCCGTCCCGCGGGGGTTGAAGGGCGCCAGCCGGTGCGACTCGATGAAGCGGGGGCCCTCCAGGAACGGCTCGCAGGCGCGCAGCGCGCCGTTGAAGCGCTCCACGTGCCCCGTCGCCACCAGCACCCCCCGCGCATCCGCGCTCCGCACGATCCGGTCTGCTTCCTCCAGGGAGGAAGCGATCGGTTTCTCGATCAGGAGGTGCACCCCGCGGTCGATCGCCGCCAGGGCGACTGCGGCGTGGTCCGAGGTGGGTACCGCCACCACCACCGCCTCCACCCGTCCCAGGAGCTCCTCCAGCGAGGGAAACGCGCGCACCCCCAGCTCCTCGCTTACCCTCGACGAACGCTCCGGGTCGATGTCGTGCACCCCCACCAGGGCGGCCCCCGGGACGTCACGGAGGATCCGTGCGTGGTGGAAGCCGAGGCTCCCCACCCCCACCACGCCGACGCGCAGCCGCTCCGTCACGTGCCGCCTCAGATGGTGATGCCGCGCTCGCTCGCCTCAACGAAGGCGAGGAAGCGCTGCACCTCGGGCA
>DATAAL010000551.1:0-6142 GCA_036260145.1 Longimicrobiaceae bacterium
GCCGCAGCCACACCACCGCCAGCAGCACCTGATCGGCCGCCGAGAGCGCGCCTTGCTGTCCGCCGCCGAAGGCACGCTGGCGCTTCTGCTGCGGCAGTGCCCCCAGCAGGCGCTCCCGCCTCGCTCGGGTGTGGCGCGGCAGCACATCCCGGAGCAGCTCGCTCCACTGCGAGAGGGTCAGCCCTGTCATCGTGCGGAAGACGGCCGGGTGCTTGGACAGGTGCTCGAATCGCAGAATCATCGCTCTCGCTCCAGCAGACGTTCACACCCACCCTATGCAAGAATCGGTGTTCTGAATCTTACCTAGTCTCTTTTGAGGGCGCCATGAGAAGTGCTTGCTGTACGCGGGGGTCTCCCGAAAGTCTGGTGCATCCCGGTGCGGGAGACTAGCCTTCTCCGCACCTCCCCAGTTCCTGCCCTTCCGGTCCAGCCCCGCCTCCGGACCCGACCCACTGTTTCCCTCACCTCGACTCTGCCGGGGCAGAAAGCATGACGCACGATGAGCGATCGCGACGATCACGTCGAATCGGGGAGCGAGTTGCAGCGCCTGCGCACCGCGCTCGCAACGCAACCGAGAACTTGGAATCGGGGAGCCAGGCTTTCTCCTGCGACGACTCGGTCTACGTGCCGTTCTGGCGCATGAAGTAGCGCGATCCGTCGGGGCGAAAAATAGGAGCCGCGGAGTGCGAACCATGCGCCCCACGGCCATTCTTCAAAGCAGATCACCGCGGCACGTCGAGCGCCGGGTTCCTGGAGAAGAACCCCCCCGGGACCATCCGGAAGCCGATGTGCGAAACCGGCATCACTGGCCACTCCTCCGGACGGGGGATGTGCGTCGTGCCCAGCGTGTACCAGACCACCACGTCCTGGTCGGCAAGCGGCTCGTCGTCGGAGACCCACTGCGGCAGCCCGTCACCGCCGCGGCTCTGGTTGGGATACGCTCCCGCGGCGCTCATCTCGTCGGGGTGGTACCTCGTGGCCCAGAAGTGGTTGTCGATGAAGCCCGCGCGGCGGCGCACCGGAGATTCCGGCGCGGCGTACGGAAGGGAGTTCGCCCCCGGAACCAGGATGTAGCTCGTCGGGTGTCCGAGCGCGTTCCGGACCGAGGAGCTGTACACGGCCCAGGTCCGCGCCGCCTGCATGTCCATCCGGCGCCGGGCCTCCCGCTCCGTCCCGAGGAGCGTCTCCTCCATCACCATCACGTTGAGCGAGGGGTTGTCGGGGCCGGCCGGAGCGGCGCGCGTGTTCATCTCGCGGATGGAGTTGCTCGGGCCGTCCACGTCGAAGTCCAGCCGGAAGCTGAAGAAGTGCTGGTGGTGCGGCGCGACCACGTTGGGCGCGACTAGGTGGCCGGAGGGAAAGCCCGCTCCGTGGCCGTCGGCGCGCGTCTCGCGGACACCCTTCGGCAGCATGATCCCGGTCAGGGCGGCGTCCACCTCCAGGACCCCGTCCTGGTGGAAGATCCAGTTCACCGCATAGTCGTAGTTCCCGATCGTCGCGATGAAGAAGACGACGAGCTGGCGAGCGCGCCTGGACTCGTTGCGGCCGGAATACCCCTCGAAGTGCTTCCAGAGCAGCCCTCCGTCCCGCTCGTAGATGCCCACGGCGCGAGGCAGCTCGTAGGGCTCCCCGTCGTCGCCGGCGAAGGTCGCGTCGAGGAGCGTGGCGTGCTCCGGCGCGTCCGTTCCGGGCTCGATGGAGCTGGCGAGCCGGCCCACGCTGTACTCCCCGACGTCGAAGGCGCTCCGCCAGCGCCAGCCCTCCTCCGGGTCGCCGTAGGGCACCACCATCTCCGAGAGCGACGCGCGGTAGAGAATGGGCCGTACCCGTCCCTCATCCTCGTACCCGACGGTGTGCAGCACCAGCCCTTCCCGCGGGTGCATGGTGTAGCGGAAGCGCCACTTCTGCCAGCGGACCTCCTGTCCGCTGATCTGGAAGCTCGCGCCCTCCGGCTGCCGGATCACGAGCGGCTTCGGCGCCTCCCGCGTCCCCGTGGAGCGCTCGTCCAGCTCCTGCCCCGGCGGCGGGATCGGCACCACGCCGGAATCTTCCAGGGCGACGACCCGCCCGGCGTTCATGTCCACGAGTGCCACGACGCCCTCGATCGGCCGCCCGTAGAAGTTGATCGACCCGTCCTTGAGGTAGGAGAGGGCACGCAGCAGGCGGGTCCCGGCGTGCGCCGCCGGAACCTCCCCCACCGCCCAGCCGTCCACCTGCACCCTGTCGAAGTCCGTGACGCCGCGCCTGCGGATCGCGGCCCGCCAGCGGGAGTCCGCCTTCACGATGCGCGCGAGCTCCTCGTACTCCACCGCCGCCACGAGCGGCTGTACCCCTCTCACCTCACTCCACGAGACGACACGGCCCGCGTTCAGATCGACGACGGCTTCGAAGGTACGATTGCCCTGGCGGTCGAGCACCACCGAGAAGGCCTGCCGCCCCACGGGCGCTCCTGCCTGGTGGCCGAGCACAGCATCCTTCTCGGGCTCCTTCAGGACGATGGTCGAGAAGAGCGCGCCCCGCGGGAACTGGGGGAAGCCCCTGAGCAGCCGGACCGCGGTCGTGATCTCCTCCGCGGTCAGGGGGTCGAGCGGGTGCCGCTCCTGCGCGGCTAGGGACCCGGCGGCAAGGACGAGGACAACGGCGACTGACAGGTACCGGAGCCTGCGGAAACGGAAGCGGAGCGCTTCGGCCGGGGGACGACTCATCGGGTTTCTCCCAGGGTGGATTTCTTGCGAGAAGTGCCCGCAGCTTACGGGTACGGAGGGCCGGACGGCAAGCACCTGGTATCACTGGTGATCGAAATATCCCACTCCATCGCCCTCCTGAAATGTGCAGTTACGGGTGTCGGCGATTCGAACGAACCTGTAGGAACCACAAGGAGCAGCGCACTATGAGAGGCGACTGCCAGGGCAACAGTTCGCTCCGGAATTCGGCCCGCCAAGGGTGGGGCATCTCAGCCGCCGCTAACACCCCTGGACGTTTGGCCTGGCGGCCCGCAATTTGAGTGGATGCCCTCCATGGTGGCCCGGCACCCGCCCCATCCAGGTCGGTGAGCGCCGGCGCAACCAGATTCGCAGCCCGTCCGGCCACCATCCGGATGGCCCGTCCGCACAGCATGGAACATCTGACTCTCCTGCTCCGCCGCCTGCAGGGCGAACGGCGCGCGTACCCTGACGGAGGCCGCCGCCGCTCGGACTGGGAGCCGAACCAGGGGTGGCGGATCGTCCTCACCATCACCCTGGCCGTGGCGGCCCTGGACTGGCTCATCAAGGCCCTGGTCGCGGCGTCCGTTCCACTCGGCGAATTCGTCGAGGTGTGGCCCGGACGCCTCGGCCTGTGGCACGTGCGCAACCACGCGATGATGCTGGGGCTCTGGGACGGGCTCCCCCTCCCCGCCCGCAAGGCGATCGCCGCGGCGGCGGGAGTGATCGCCTTCTTCGTCTTCTTCCGGATCGTCCGGCGCGGACACCGGCTCCCGGCCGAGAAGCGCGGCTGGGCCTGGGCGTTCATCGGACTTGCCTTCGGGGGGATGCTCGGAAACCTGGGAGAGCGCCTGGTCCACTGGGGCGTCACCGACTACCTCTCGTTCCGCTGGGGGGATCACTGGCTTCCCCCCGGGAACGTGGCCGACGCCGCCCTCCTCCTTTCCATCCCGCTGGCGGTCCCCGTGGTGCTCTTCGAGCTGCAGGCCCGCTCCCTCCGCGGCACGGGGCGGCCTATGGCCGGCCCCGCCCTCTCCGGTACCGTTACGTCCGCTCCGCGCGCCTGACCGCGGCCCTGCGACCTTCCTGTGCCTGGCGGGGTAGGAGAGACCGCGGCTAGCTTGGTGCGTGGACGATTGGCCCGGGGGAGCGACCCAGGAGAGAGCCTTGGAAGGGAAGCGGCAGCATCTCCGCGAGATCCTGCGCGAGTGCGGTTCGGTGGTCGTCGGGTACAGCGGCGGGGTGGACTCGGTCTTCCTCGCCGCGATCGCCACCGGCGAGCTGGGACGGGAGAACGTCCTGGCCGTCACCGGGAAGAGCGACAGCATCGCCTCGTGGATGGAGGACACCGCGCGGGAGGTCGCGGCGCGCTTCGGGATCCCCTGGCTGGAGGTCGCCACCGAGGAGATACGGGACCCCCGCTACGTCGCCAATCCCGGCAACCGCTGCTACTTCTGCAAGTCCGAGCTCTGGGCGAAGCTCGGCGCGGTGGCCCGGGAGCGGGGGTACACGGTGGTGCTGGACGGCTCCAACGCCGACGACGTGGGGGACCACCGCCCCGGAGCCGTCGCCGCGCGGGAGAACGCCGTACGCTCCCCCCTCCTGGAGGCGGGGCTCACCAAGGCCGAGATCCGCGAGTGGTCGCGGGAGCTGGGGCTCCCCACCTGGGACCAGCCGGCCGCCCCCTGCCTTGCCTCGCGACTCCCGTACGGGATGGAGGTGACCCCCGAGCGTCTCCGGCAGGTGGAGGCGGCCGAGCTGGGGGTACGCGCCCTGGGGTTCCGCGACTTCCGCGTCCGGCACCACGGCGGCGTGGCGCGCCTGGAGGTCGCCGCCGGGGAGCTGGAGCGGGTGGTGCCCCTGCGCCACGAGATCCTCGCTGCCGTGAAAGCGGCGGGCTTCTCTCGCGTCCTCCTGGACCTCAGGGGATACCGGCGCGGGGCACTCAACGAGGGGCTCCCCGCCGCGCAGCTCGTCCAGCTCGGAGGCACCCGGTGAGCGGGAGAGCGCCGGTGGGCGACGCGCGGATCGCCGCTGCCGGGCGCCTCCTCGCCGAGAGAGGGATCTCCGGCGAGGTGAGCGTCGAGGGATACGAGGCCGAGATCGCCGCCGTCCGCGTCCCGGCCGAGGCATGGAAGCGGGTGGCCGGCGAGGAGGGCGCGGTGCTCTCCGACGAGCTCCGGGCGCTCGGGTTCCGCTACGCGGCGCTGGACCTGGAGCCCGGGGACTGAGTCCGATGGACGAGGTGGTGTACCTCGACTACGCCGCCACCTCCGCCGTCCGGCCGGAGGAGGTGATCGAGGCCGTCGCGACGTACCTGCGCGACATCGGCGCCACCCCCGGCCGCGGGGGACACCGGCGCTCCATCGAGGCGGGGCGCGTGGTGCTCCGCTGCCGCCTCGCCCTCGCCGAGCTGTTCGGGATCCCGGGCGACCCGGGGCGCGTCACCTTTCAGCCCAGCACCACCTTCGCGCTGAACACCGCCCTTCACGGCGTCCTCCGCCCCGGGGACCGGTGGGTGCGCACCGCGTACGACCACAACTCCGTGCGCCGCCCCGCCGCCGCCCTCGCCGCGCGGGGGGGCCGGGAGACCGTCCTGTCCGGCGACGCGGAGGGCGGGATCGACCCGGAGGAGGCGGAACGCGCCCTCGCCGGCGGCGGCCACCCCGCGCGCCTCCTGGTTCTCCCCCACGCCTCCAACGTGCTGGGCACCGTCCTCCCCGTCGCGGAGCTCGCGGAGCGGGCACACGCGCACGGAGCGCTGGTGCTGCTGGACGCGGCGCAGAGCGCGGGGCACCTCCCCGTCCGGGTGGACGAGCTGGGGGTGGACCTCCTCGCCTTCACCGGGCACAAGGGGCTCCTGGGACCGCAGGGGACGGCGGGGCTCTGGGTCCGGGAGGGAGTGGAGGTCCAGCCGCTCGTCTCGGGGGGGACGGGCGGGGACTCCGCCCCCGCCTGCATGCCCGCGGCGCTCCCGGATCGCCTGGAGCCGGGGACGCTCAACGGCCCCGGGATCGCCGGACTCCTCGCGGGGGTGAAGTGGATCCTCGCCCGGGGGGTCGATGCGCTGCACGCCCGCGAGAGGGAGCTGAAGGGCCGCCTCTTCCGGGGGCTCGCCGCCATCCCGGGCGTGCGGGTGCGCTCCCCTTCCGCACCCGATGGGGTGGGGATCGTCACCATCACGGCGGATACGGTCTCGCCGAACGAGCTGGCGCGCCGGCTGGACCGGGAGCACGGGATCCTGACGCGCGCGGGGCTGCACTGCGCACCGGAGGCGCACGCGCTCCTGGGGACGCAGGGAACGGGCGCGGTTCGCTTCTCCATCGGCTGGGCGACCACCGAGACGGAGATCGACCGCGCCGTTGCCGCGGTGGCCGCCGTGTGTGCGGGGGCCACCTCCGGGGGCCTCCCCGCGGGAGCCGCGGCACGCGGCTCCTGAG
>DATAAL010000552.1:0-5911 GCA_036260145.1 Longimicrobiaceae bacterium
ACGACGGCACGCCCTGGGAACCGGAGCTGTTCCAGATGGCTGCGCAGGTGCTGGTGCTGCGCGAGAACGGCTACCGCTGCGACCGCGGCTATCTCAGCTACCGCGAGACCCGGACGCGGGTGGCCGTGGAGGTGGACGAAGAGCTCGAGCGGGCGGTGCGGGAGCGTCTCGCCGAGCTGCGGGAGGTCGCCGCGCGGGAGGAGCCGCCGCCGCCGCTGGTGGACAGCCCCAAGTGCCCGCGCTGCTCGCTGGTGGGGCTCTGCCTTCCCGACGAGACGAACACACTGCGTTTCCACCAGGAACGCTCCGCCCATCCCCGACTGCTCATCGCCTCGCGCCCCGACGCGGTCCCGCTCTACGTGCAGGAGCCCGGCGCGTTCGTCTACCTCAGGGGAGGACGGATCGAGGTGAAGAAGGATGGCGAGAAGATCGCGTCCCTCCGCAAGATCGACCTCTCGGAGGTCGCGCTCTTCGGCGGCGCGGCCATCTCGGAGCCGGCACTTCGCGAACTCGCCGGCGGCGGCGTACCCATCACCCACTTCTCTTTCGGCGGCTGGTTTCAGGCGATGACCGTCGGCATGGAGCCGAACAACGTCCAGCTCCGGATCGCCCAGTTCCGCCACGCCGACGACCAGACTGCGTCCCTCGCGCTCAGCCGGCGCTTCGTAGGCGGAAAGGTCCGCAACGGCCGCGTCCTGCTCCGGCGCAACGGCCGTGACGGCGTTCAGGCAACGGTGAGAGAGCTGCACTGGCTCGCGCGCCGGGCGGAGCGGGCACCGAGTGTCGAGTCGCTCCTCGGCATTGAGGGAATGGCTGCACGGGTATACTATGCCGCACTGCCGAAGCTGTTCGGGGCAGGCGCACAGCGCGACGATCTGTCCTTCGATTTCGAGGGGCGCACGCGCCGGCCACCACGCGACCGCGTGAATGCGGTGCTCTCCTTCCTGTATTCGTTGCTCACCAAGGAGTGTGCGCTGGCCGCTCGCCGCGTCGGCTTCGACCCGCTGCTCGGCTTCTACCATCGGCCGAGGTTCGGCCGGCCCGCGCTCGCCCTCGATCTGATGGAGGAGTTCCGGCCGCTGATTGCCGACTCCGTGCTCCTCACCCTGGTCAACGGGTCGCGGTTGACCCCGGGCGACTTCAGCGAACGAGGTGGCACAGTCATGCTCACCGCATCGGGGCGTCGGGCCGTGATCGCCGCTTTCGAGCAGAGAATGGCCACGGAGGTGATCCATCCGGTCTTTCAGTACCGCGTCGCCTATCGGCGGGCGCTTGAGCTCCAGGCGCGGCTCCTCGCGGCCTCTCTGGTCGGCGACGTTCCCTCGTATCGGCCGTTCATCACCCGCTGATGCGCACGCGATACCTCCTTTGCTACGATATCCGCAATGAAAAACGTTTACGACGGGCAGCTAAAGTAGCCGAGACCTTCGGCTACCGTGTCCAGTATTCGGTCTTTCTTTGCGACCTCTCCGATGTCGAGCGAGCCCGACTGGAGCGAAAGCTGCAGGATGCGGTTAACGCGGCAGAGGACCAGGTTCTGCTCGTGGACCTTGGTCCGGCGAATGGACCCGGTGACGGACGGTTGCAGTGGCTCTCATCACCCCCGTGCCTCCATAACAATGGCAGTCCCACTATCGTGTGAACCCGTGCGAGCGGCGAGGTGCTCTCACCTCTCCCGGCATCCGCTCGCAAGGCTCAGAATCCCTTGCAAAGACAGCATTTTCGTGAACGTCGGCAGGGCGACGTCCGGAAAATTCGGTCGGGAAAGTCCAATATCTGGGCTGCCGCTCGCATTTCCGTCTGAAAGCCTTTGTCATTTCAGGGTTTTCGCGAGCGCTGTATTCCTGGGCTCGATGCCCAGGCTCCATTGAAGCTTGACGCCGGCCTGATCCCCTGGTCCGCGGTGCAGGTATTCCTGGGCTCGATGCCCAGGCTCCATTGAAGCGCATGGAGAAAGAACCGCTCCCCCGCGTAGCCGAGTACTCCTGGGCTCGATGCCCAGGCTCCATTGAAGCCCGATTTCGTGCACCCGCTCCGTCGCGTTCTCCGTCGTATTCCTGGGCTCGATGCCCAGGCTCCATTGAAGCACGCCGGACGGCGCCACCCCCGGACTCCAGTCAGCGTATTCCTGGGCTCGATGCCCAGGCTCCATTGAAGCACGATCGGCGGCGCGTCCCTCGCATCGATAGCCGCCAGGTATTCCTGGGCTCGATGCCCAGGCTCCATTGAAGCCCCGTGCTCGGCGCCTGAAACGACACCTTGATCCGGGTATTCCTGGGCTCGATGCCCAGGCTCCATTGAAGCTAAGGTCCCGGTCGCGAAGATCATGGCGAGAGCGGCCGTATTCCTGGGCTCGATGCCCAGGCTCCATTGAAGCAGTGCTGCCCAGAAAACAAGCCCCCGCTCCTGGTCGTATTCCTGGGCTCGATGCCCAGGCTCCATTGAAGCATCGGCGGCCACCCTTCCGGCGCCGCCGGCTCGCGGCGTATTCCTGGGCTCGATGCCCAGGCTCCATTGAAGCTGGGAGGCGAGGGTGTGGAGGCGGGCTTCTAGGGAGGTATTCCTGGGCTCGATGCCCAGGCTCCATTGAAGCGCATGCAGCGCGACGCTGTGGGAGCACGGCGCCGTGGTATTCCTGGGCTCGATGCCTCGGCTCCATTGAGTGGGTTAGCGTAATAGCAAGAGGGGCCCGCTCCCTGTAATATGGTGTGGGTCCCCTGTTGAATTGACTGTCGCCATCCTTATGTGACCGGCGAGCCGTGGTAACGTTCGTACTGCGTCTCAGCCCATGGCTGCCTTGAGCCTGCGGCTCGCACCCCTACCCCGGGATCGCCTCGAACACCCGCAGAGCCAGCGGCACCTTGCCGAACGGGGCGCTCACCTGCACCCCCTGGATCTCGGGGAGCGCCTCGCGGAGCATCTCCTGCGCGATGGCAATCCCCTCGTCCACCGCGGCCTCCTTCCCCCCGCTCTTCGGAGATGAAGGCGATGGAGCCCAGGATGCGCCGCCGCTCCTCCAGGCTCAGGGCGTCCACAGGGGCCGACATGGCCGGGGCCGCGGCGGTCGGAGCCCGCGCCCCCTCCTCCCCGCCGCACGCTGCGGCGCCCGCGAGCATCCCCGCCGCGACCCACCTGCCGATGCTTCCGCTCCTGCTCCTCATCGCCCCAAGCTCCCGTCGGACGGTTGGAAAGGGGGCGGGCGCCGTACGCCCGCCGCACGGTTCCAATCTGCCGGGAAGGGGAGGAGCCGTCGTCCATCCAAGGATAGATCGGGGAGGTAGAACCGGGGTGGAGCGTCCGTCGCCGTTGGCGTCCTGCCAGGGCACGTCCAGCGCCACTTCGTAGTGCGTCCGCGCCTCGCGGTAGGCGTGCATCCGCGCCGCCCGCTCCCCGGCGGTGCAGGAGTACGTCGCGGCCCGCTCCATGTTCCCGGCCTGCACGCTGTGGTACGCCAGCGCGTCCAGCACCCCGTCCCCCGCGGCGGCGCGTCCTGCCTCCAGCGCCTCCAGCACTTCGCGATGGCGCCGCCTCCGGTCGCGCCCGAGGAGGGAGCCGTACACCGCCTCGCGCACCAGCGCGTGACGGAAGGTGAAGCGGTCCGGGGCCCGTCCGTCTCTTCCAGGACGAGATGCTGCGCCACCAGCTCCTCCAGGGCACGGAGGAGGAAGGCCTCCTGCAGCCCGGTGAGCCGAAGGAGCAGCTCAAAGTCGGTGCGCTGCACGATGCTCTCCTGGGCGGAGGCGGGGATCTCCACGACCGGGAGGCGCTCCCCGCGCCGGGCGCTCCGCACCAGCTCGTCGAGCCGTCCCCCCTCCACCAGGGTGTGGAGCACCTCCTCCACGAAGAGCGGGTTCCCCTCCGTGCGGTCGTACAGCGCGTCCACCAGGCGGCCCGGGAGCGGCGTCCCGACGGCGAGGTGCAGCATCCGGCACACCTCGTCGCGGGAAAGCGGCGGGAGGGCGACCTCCCGCCCCCGCCACGCGCGGCGCAGCCGGTCGAGGAGGGGGGTCGGGAGGGAGGGGTCGGCCGGACCGGGAGTGCGGTAGGTGGCGAGCACCAGGAGCCGCTCGTGCTCCGCGGCGTGCCCCAGGTAGTCCAGCAGCTCCCCGCTGGTCTCGTCCGACCATTGGAGGTCCTCCAGCACCAGGAGGCGGACGGTCCCGGCGCGCGGACGCAGCACCCGCACGATCGCCTCGAAGAGCCGCCGCTTCTCCCCGGCCGGGTCCGTGGTCCGGGGCGCGGGAGACGGACCCTCCAGCTCCGGGAGGAGCTTCCCCAGCTCCGCGGCCCAGCTCCCCGTCGCCTCGCGCACCTCCGCCACCCCGTGCGCCCGCACCAGGGCCTGCACCGCGTCTAGGAAGGGGCCGAAGGGGACAGCCGGTTGCACGTCGTAGCACCTCCCCGTCAGGACCTCGGTCCCCGATCCGGCGAGCGAGGCCGCGAACTCCCGGACCAGCCGCGTCTTCCCCGCCCCGGCGGGACCGGAGACCAGGACCAGGCCGCCGCGCCCCGCACACGCTTCACGGTGGTGCCCGGCGATGCGCCGCAGCTCGGAGCACCGGCCGACCATCTCCGGCGCGGGGACGGGGGAGCCGGCGGGTTGCGAGGGGCCAGCGGGTAGACGAAAGGCGTGGGCACGCATGGTGGGTCTTCGCGGTGGGTGAAACACGACCGGCGCCGACGGACGTCGCAAGGTCCGGCCGGAACGGTGCGTCCGTATCTCACAACTTATCCGCTGGATCGGCACGGTTCCACTGCGCACGACGAACCGTTGCCGGACTCCTGGCATCGTGGGGCAAAGGCTAATCCGGCATGAGCCTGGGACGCCGCGACCCGCCCGACGCACCCGGCGCCTGTACCAGGTCTGCCCACGACAGAGGGACATGTTCGTTCCATCCTGCGGCACGCACGCCCCTCCCCCGAACGCGGAGAGCCGGTGCGCGCTCCATGGCACGCACCGGCTCCGGGTTCCCCGAAGGCGCGCCGCTACGCCGCGCCGGCTGCCGCCTCCTGCCGCTCGATCCACCCCGGGATCGCCTCGAACACCCGCAGAGCCAGCGGCACCTTGCCGAACGGGGCGCTCACCTGCACTCCCTGGATCTCGGGGAGCGCCTCGCGGAGCATCTCCTGTGCGATGGCGATCCCCTCGTCCACCGCGGCCTCCTTCCCCACCTCGCTCGCCCGCCGCATCCGCTCGATCACCGACGGGGGGACTACCACCCCGGGGACCTCGTTGGCCAGGAACTCGGCGTTGCGGGCGCTGACCAGCGGCCAGATCCCGGCCACGATGGGGATCCGGATCCCCTCCCCGTCGATCCGCTCCAGGAAGCGGTGGAGCTGCCCCACGTCGAACACCGGCTGGGTGATGGCGTACTCCGCCCCCGCCTCCACCTTCCAGTAGAAGCGCTTCAGCTCGTGGTCCAGGTCCTCCGCCCCGGGGTTCACCCCCACGCCGATGGTGAAGGAGGTGCGCTCCCCGAGGGCGTTCCCCCCGGGGTCCAGCCCGCGGTTCAGCCGCGACACCAGGTTGGTGAGCCCGATGGAGTCGATGTCGAACACC
This sequence comes from Longimicrobiaceae bacterium, assembly GCA_036260145.1. Taxonomy (GTDB): domain Bacteria; phylum Gemmatimonadota; class Gemmatimonadetes; order Longimicrobiales; family Longimicrobiaceae; genus JAFAYN01. Next base: position 5,561 of record DATAAL010000552.1, read on the forward strand.
GCGGTGGCGTCCGGGTACGGCCCCATCTTCGGCGGGTCGCCGGTGATCAGGAGGAGGTTCCGCAGCCCCAGCGCCTGCGCCCCCAGCAGGTTGCGGTCGCGGCAGCAGTAGTGGATCACCGGCTCGATTCCCACCCGCTGCTGGATCAGGAGCGCGGTCGCCAGCGCGCCCATCCGGCTCTGCGCGCGGGGACCGTCGGGGACGTTGACCCCGTCCACCCCCGCCTCCACCTTCCAGTAGAAGCGCTTCAGCTCGTGGTCCAGGTCCTCCGCCCCGGGGTTCACCCCCCCGCCGATGGTGAAGGAGGTGCGCTCCCCGCGGGCGTTCCCCCCGGGGTCCAGCCCGCGGTTC
>DATAAL010000553.1:0-2298 GCA_036260145.1 Longimicrobiaceae bacterium
ACCGCTGCATGGGCTCGCCGCGCAGCGGGCGATCGCCCGGCCGGGCGGTTTCGTTGGGTAAACACTTCCCCGATATCTTCGCCTCTCTCCGCGTCTTCAGCCGTGGGGCCCGGACACTTCGTCCTCGTCTTGATCCCGGTGGCGGATTCGTCTGCATGGAGGACGTACGGCGCGCACTGGGTTCACGCTCGACGTTATTTTATCTCCGCAGGCCAAGAGACCGCCGAGGTCACACCGTACGCCGTTTCCTGAACCTCCTGGGAATAATGAAGAGATCCTTCGCCGGTGCAGCCCTGGTGATGCTGGGGGCGCTCTCCGGGTGCGATAGTGGGCCGACCCGCTCGGAGCCGCTGCTGTGGGTCTACATCGCCCCTATGACTGCCACGCTCCACGCCGTCGGCGATAGCATTCAGTTGTTCGTGTATGCGGCTAATGGCGCCGGCTACCCCGTTTCCACGGAAGCCGCCCGGTGGTCCAGTCTCGACGAAGCCGTCGCTTCGGTGAACCCCAGAGGGCTCGTGTTCGCTCGCTCCGCCGGAGTGGCGCGGATCCGGGTGGAGGTGCTGGGACCGGGCAATGCCGGTATGGCCACGATCACCGTCCGTCCGGCGCCGGCTCCCGCCGCTCCCTGACCTCCCCGGCCTCGCGCCTCCGTGCGCCATGGTCTATCTTCCCGGCCGTGCCGCACCGTTGCGATCAGGGTGGCAGGGGACTTGCCTCGCCGGACGCGGAGCCATTGCACCAGGGGAATATGGGGTGAGCGCGGAAGCTGACGACGGAACTGGGCCGCTCGAGGAGATCCTGCAGCAGGCCGCCTCCCTCGGGGAGGAGGGACGCTGGGCGGAGGCCCGCGACCTCCTCCTGGAGCAACTGGAAGAGAATGCCGAAGATCCGGCGCTCCTTTGCTGGCTGGGCGTCGCCTCGCACGAGCTGGGAGCCGAAGGGGAGGCGTACGATTTCTTCCGCCGTACCCTCGCTGCCGGCCCGGAAGACCCGTTCATCCTGGCGCGGGCCGGGAACGGCGTCGCCGTGTACGACGATCCCGAGGCCGAGCCGGCCCTTCGGCTGGCGGCGGTAACTGCGCCGGACCTCCCCTTCGCGCGCGCGTCGTACGGCGCGTACCTGGCGCGGGAGGGGCTCTTCTCCGAGGCGATCGCCGAGCTGGAAGCGGCCCGCGACCTCGCGGGTGACGAGGCGGCGGTGCGCGCCGAGCTCGCCATCGCCTACCTCCTCGCCGGCCGGCGTGAGGAGGGGATCGTGGAGATGGAGGAGGCGCTCTCGCTCGACTCCGGCGACACCTGGCTGCGCGCCCTGCATGGAATGACGCTCCTGGAGGTGGGAAGGCTGGAGGAAGCCGCGGAGACGCTGTCCCGGGTCGCGGGGGAGCGGCCGGAAGACGTGGAGCTACAGCTCCTGTCCGCGCTCGCATCCGCCGCCGAGGGCTGGGAGGAGGAGGCCTGGAACGCCCTCTCTCGCGCCGAGCTGGGTGCAGAGGAAGCGGACGCCGCGCTCGTCCAGGAGGTGGAGGAGACCATCGAAGCGGGTGCCGAGGAGGCGCGGGAGTTTCTCCTGCGGGAGCTCGCCCCCTCCGTGATGCGCGACCGGCTCCTCCTGCGTTCCTGACCCGTTGCCCGCACCCTATCCCGCCACCCCGACGACATGCTGACCCGCTTCCTTCGCGGCTTCGCCATCCTCGTCGTGCTGCTCGTGGTCGGCTGGGCGGTGGAGTTGGCCGCCATCTATCTCTACGGGCAGCTGGACCAGGCGGAGCCCTCGGGGGCCATCGTGGTGCTCGGGGCCGCACAGTACGACGGGAGGCCGTCGCCGGTGCTGCGGGCCCGGCTGGAGCACGCCATCGCCCTTCACCGGCGCGGGATCGCGGATACGCTGATCATGACCGGTGGCACAGGGGCGGGGGACACGGTGAGCGAGGCGATGGTGGGAAAGCGCTTCGCCGTCCGGGCCGGGATCCCCGAGTCCGTGATCCTCGTGGAGGAAGAGGGGCTCACCTCGCTCCAGTCGATGCAGCGGGTCGCCCGGATCATGCAGCGGCACGGGCTCCGCTCCGCCGTGCTGGTGAGCGATCCGTTCCATATGCTGCGCCTGCGTCTGCTGGCCATCCGGGTGGGGATCCGCGCGCGCAGCTCGCCCACGCGCAGCAGTCCGATCTCACGCAACCCCGCGGAGGAGCGGAGGCATATCCTCCGGGAGAGCCTGAGCCTTCCGTTCGGGCTGGTGGAGCGGACGTCGTAGGTGTCTTCGTGGAAGAAGGGCTGGAAGTAGGGGCATTCCCCGCGG
>DATAAL010000554.1:0-1603 GCA_036260145.1 Longimicrobiaceae bacterium
CCTCCACCGTGGACATTGCCCTCCCCCGGAACGGGGGAGGGTGGCGAGCCTGCGAGCCGGGTGGGGGCGTGCGGCGCTGCAGATCGTACCAGTCCAGTTCTCCGAAGCCGCTTTGCTCCCCCTTCCCTCGCAAGCGAGGGAAGGGGGCCGGGGGGATGGGGGGCCTCTATCTCAGCCCCACCGCGCGCTTCACCCGGTCCATCGTCACCGTCGCCACCTCGCGGGCGCGCTCGGCGCCGCGGCGCAGCACCTCGTCCACGTAGCCGGGGTCGGCGAGGATCTCCTCGCGGCGGGCGCGCATGGGGGCGAAGTACGCCTGGATCGCCTCGAACAGACGCTGCTTGAAGTGGCCGTACCCCACTCCGCCGGCCCGGAACTCGTCCTCCATCCGCCGCACCTCCTCCGGGGGGGCCACCAGGCGGTAGAGCGCCAGGATCGTGGAGCCGTCCGGGTCCTTGGGCGCCTCCAGCGGGGTGGAGTCGGTGACGATCCCCATCACCCGCTTGCGGAGCGCCTTCTCCTCCATGAACAGGTCGATGGTGTTCCCGTAGCTCTTGCTCATCTTCTGCCCGTCGAGCCCGGGGACCACGGCCACCTCCTCGCTGATCGAGGGCTCCGGGAGCTTGAGGATCTCGCCGCCGAAGGCCTCGTTGATCTTGATGGCGATGTCCCGGGTGGCCTCCAGGTGCTGCTTCTGGTCCTTGCCGACGGGCACCAGGTCCGTGTCGTAGAGGAGGATGTCGGCGGCCTGGAGGACCGGGTAGGTGAAGAGCCCCACGCTGGCGGGGATCCCCTTGGCCACCTTGTCCTTGTACGCCACCATCCGCTCCATCAGCCCCATCGGCGTGACGGTGGTCAGGATCCACATCAGCTCCGAGTGCTCCATCACGTCCGACTGGCGCCAGACCAGGGTGCGCTCCGGGTCCAGCCCGCACGCCAGGAAGTCCAGGGTGGCGTTGCGGACGTTGGCGCGGAGCGCGGCCGCGTCCTGCAGGGAGGTGAGGGCGTGCAGGTCGGCGAGGAAGAGGAAGACCTCGCCCTTCTCCTGCAGCTCCAGGATGGGGCGTATGGCTCCGAAGTAGTTGCCGATATGGAGAGTGCCCGAGGGCTGGATCCCGGTGAGGATACGGGGCATCGATCGATTCGGGTCTGTCGGGAGCGGGGCCGTCCCCGCCGCTGGCGTACGGGATGCGGGACCGCTGGCCCCGGCGTGCTCGAAGGGCGTAAGTTAGCGGACCCGCGCGACGCGGAGCAAGCCAACGCCAGCCCCGGAAATCGATCCGTGACCGACTCCCCCCCCCACCTCCTGGACGACCTGCGCCCCGCTCCCGACCCGCGCGACCCCCGCGCCCCCTCGCTCCTGGTTCCGGCGAGCGGGACGGAGGATCTGGAGGGGAGGACGGTGGTGCTCGGGCTCCCCTACGACGGGGGGATCCCCTCCCGACCCGGGGCCCGCTTCGGCCCGCGCGCCATCCGCGAGGCGCTGGCCTCTTTCGGGACCTTCGACGGGGAGCGGGAGGCGGCGCCCGCGGTGGACCTGGGCGACCTGGCGCTCCCCTCCATGAACGGGGCGGAGGCGCATGCCCGCATCGAGGAGGCGGCG
>DATAAL010000555.1:0-2004 GCA_036260145.1 Longimicrobiaceae bacterium
GTAAGTACGGGAGTATGAAAGTTGAAGGGGCCGGACGGCCGCGTCCGCGGGTGAAGGGGGACCGGAGGTGGGAGAGTCGTGACGCACGCGAACCGTGAGGAAGCGACGGGCCGCTACCTGGCCGTCCTGTCGCTGGCCGCGCTGGGGGTGGTGTACGGCGACATCGGCACCAGCCCGCTCTACGCGGTGCGGGAGTCCTTCGAGTTCTACGACCTGGCTCCCACGCCGCCCAACGTGCTGGGGGTGCTCTCGCTGATCTTCTGGTCGCTGATCATCGTCATCTCCATCAAGTACCTGGCGTTCGTGCTGCGCGCCGACAACCGGGGCGAGGGGGGGATGATCGCGCTCACCGCGCTGGTGGCCCCGCGCCAGACGACCACGCAGGGCCGCCGCATGATCCTGGTGCTGCTGGGGCTGTTCGGCGCCTCGCTGCTGTACGGGGACAGCATGATCACCCCGGCCATCACCGTGCTGAGCGCCGTGGAGGGTCTTCGGGTTGCCACGCCCCTGTTCGAGCCGTACGTCATCCCCATCGCCATCGTGATCCTGGTGGGGCTGTTCGCGGTGCAGAGCCGGGGGACGGCAGGGGTGGGGAAGGTGTTCGGGCCCATCACCCTGGTGTGGTTCCTGGTCCTCGCCGCGCTCGGGGTCTCGCAGATCGCGCGCAATCCGTCCGTACTGTGGGCCGTCAACCCCGCGCACGCGGCCGGCTTCTTCGCCCGCAACGGGTGGCACGGCTTCCTGGTGCTGGGGTCCGTGTTCCTGGTGGTGACCGGCGGCGAGGCGCTCTACGCGGACATGGGGCACTTCGGGAGGTGGCCGATCCGGCTCACCTGGTTCGCCGTGGTCCTCCCCGCCCTGGTGCTCAACTACTTCGGACAGGGAGCGCTGCTCCTCCGCGAGCCGGAGGCCGTGGAGAACCCGTTCTTCCACATGGCGCCGGAGTGGGCGCTGTACCCGCTGGTGGCCATCGCGACCGCCGCGGCCGTCATCGCCTCGCAGGCGGTGATCTCGGGGGCGTTCTCGCTCACCCGGCAGGCGGTGCAGCTCGGCTACCTCCCGCGACTGGACATCGAGCACACCTCGGCCCGGGAGATGGGGCAGATCTACGTCCCCGCGGTGAACTGGGCGCTGATGCTGGCGTGCATCGGGCTGGTGCTGGGCTTCCGCAACTCCAGCAGCCTGGCGGCGGCGTACGGGGTGGCGGTGACCACCGACATGGTGTTCACCACGGTGCTCTTCGTGGTGGTGGCGCGTGCCCGCTGGGGGTGGAGCCCGCTGGCGCTGGGGGCCCTGGCGGCGTTCTTCCTCACCGTGGACCTCTCCTTCTGGGGCGCCAACATCGTCAAGATCCCGCACGGTGGGTGGTTCCCGCTGGTGGTGGCCGGGGTGATGTTCTCCCTGATGACCACCTGGAAGAAGGGGCGGCAGATCCTGGCCGGACGGCTGCACGCCAATACCCTCCCCTTCGAGTTCTTCCTGCGGGACGTGGAGGACCACCCGCCCGTGCGCGTGCCGGGCACGGCGGTATTCATGTACGGCCGGGCGGACGGGACGCCCCCGGCGCTCCTCCACAACCTGGTCCACAACAAGGTGCTGCACGAGCAGGTGGTGCTCCTGGCCGTGGAGACGCTGGAGATCCCCGCGGTGCCGGAGGAGGAGCGGGTGGAGGTGATCCCGCTGGGCACGGGCTTCTACCGCGTGGTGGTACGCTACGGGTTCACGGAGGATCCGGACATCCCGGCGGTGCTCTCCCGGGTCCGGGAACCGGGCCTGAACCTGAGGCCGATGGAGACGAGCTACTTCCTGGGTCGGGAGACGCTGATCCCCTCCAAGAGGCCGGGGATGGCGTTCTGGCGGGAGCACCTGTTCTCGGTGATGTCCCGCAACGCGCGCCCGGCCACCTCGTTCTTCCAGCTCCCGCCCAACCGGGTGGTGGAGCTGGGCGCGCAGATCGAGCTCTGAGAAATGAAGTCCCGAGTCCCAAGTCCTGAGGTTCGATCG
>DATAAL010000556.1:0-7728 GCA_036260145.1 Longimicrobiaceae bacterium
CTGGCGGCGGAGCCGCGCCGGGTGGACGCGGGGCGGGTGGGGGACCGCTACTTCATCAACGGGGTGGGGATCGGGCTGGACGCGCGGGTGGGGATCGAGGCCGCCCGGGTGCGACGCCTGCGCGGGACGGCCATCTACCTGTGGGCGCTGGCGCGAGTGCTCCCCGGTTTCCGCCCCCCGCAGATCCGGGTGGAGCTGGACGGAGAAGTGGTGGCCGACCGCCCGCTCACCCTGGTGACGGCTGCGAACGGCGGGTGCCATGGGGGGGGGTTCTGGATCTGTCCGGGGGCGCGGATCGACGACGGCGCGCTGGATGTGTGCGTGGCGGACGCCTTCGGCACCCTGGGGATCCTGGACCTCCTCCCCCGGGTGATGCGCGGGACGCACGTGGGGCGCCCGGGGGTGCACATGCTCCACGGGCGCCGGCTGCGGGTCACCAGCCCCGGGCCGCTCCCCGTGCACGCGGACGGGGAGATCGTGGCCGAGGCGACGCACGAGCTGGAGATCGAGGTCCTGCCGGGACGGCTGACGATGCTGGGATAGGTCTCCCTACTCCTCCCGGCGGGGCTTCCGCTCGGGGTGGGATTAGGTGGTCTCATCCAGGCCGGGCCTCGGCTCGGCCACCTTGCGCGGCCTACCCCCCTTCCTCCCGTTCTCCCGCGCCGCGGCGGCCTTCGCCTCGCTGGTGGCCTGGCCCATGTACTTCGCGGCCCAGGCGCGGACGTTCAGGATCCGGAGCATGAGCCCCGGAAACGAGACGTCGGCGTCCAGCTCCTCCCAGTGCAGGGCCTCTCCGCCGTCCTCCACCACCACCGCCGCGAGCTGGTCCGCCGTCGCCCCCGCCAGCCCGGTTGCGTGCTCCGGTCCGAACCCGAAGATGCACCCGTTGGTCAGCTCCACGACGATCCGGTTCCGCGCTTCGTCGTAGTGAGCGGAGGCGGCGCGCGGCTCGACGGCATTCGCGATCCGGGCTCGCTCCCGCGCGGCGGGGAGGCTCGCGATGATCTCCGCCTCGGTCAGCGGCTTCCTAGCCATGGATTTCCTCCCAGCGTTCGAGAAACAGCCTCCAGTTCGCGTCCACGATCCGGACCGCCCGCACGAGGTTCGGCACCCGCATGATGCCCGCGTCCTCGACACTCGCCGGCGTCTCCTCGTCTCCGATACGGACCTTCGCCCGCTCCCCCGCGTACCGCACGTGGACGTGCGGCGGGTCGTGGTCGTCAGTGTAGATCCGAAAAGCGAAGCCAGACTCACGGTAGATCGTCGGCATGAAAGCTAAATCCAACGTTGGGTTTTGGAAAGGGCTTTCCGATCAGCCTTCCCTCGCCGCCTCGTGCACCTGTCGTCCTCCGCGCAGGAACACCATCCGGTCGCCCAGCTGCTCCGCCTCTTCACGGTCGTGGGTGACGAACACGAAGGGGATGCGCCAGGTCTCGTGGGCCGCCGCCACCTCGTCCTGCACCGCCCGGCGCGTCTCCAGGTCCAGCGAGGAGAAGGGCTCGTCCAGGAGGAGGACGTCCGGGTCGGTCATGAGCGCGCGCGCCAGCGCCACCCGCTGCACCTCCCCGCCGGAGAGCTCCGCCGGGTAGCGCCGCGCCAGGTGGCGGATGCGGAAGCGCTCCAGGAGATGCTCCAGCCGCTCCCGGGCCGCCTCGCCCTTCAGACGCGCCCCGTAGAGCACGTTCCGGGTGACGTCCAGGTGCGGGAAGAGCGCCGTGTCCTGGAAGACGAAGCCGCAGCGGCGCTCCCGCGGGGGGACCCAGACGTGTCGCTCGCGGGAGACCAGCGTCCGCCCGTTCAGCATCACCTCGCCGGAGTCGGGGCGCTCCAGCCCGGCGATGAGGCGCAGCGTCATGGTCTTTCCCGCGCCGGAGGGACCGAACAGGACCAGGATCTCGTCGCGCACGGTGAAGTCGACTTCCAGGACGAAGTCCGGGAGCCGCCTGGACACCCGCACCTCAAGCACGCCGCCCGCCCCCACGCCGCCACCCCGGAACCCGGCGTCGCGTCCATGCGTTGAGCCCCACCACCAGCGCCATGCACACCACGCTGATCAGCAGGGCGTACGCCCCGGCGGCCCGCATCTCCCCCGCGTCGGCGGCAAAGAAGATGGCGAGCGGGATGGTGGTGGTCTCCCCGGGGATGTTCCCGGCCACCATCACCGTGGCCCCGAACTCCCCGAGCGAGCGGGCGAAGGCGAGGACCGTCCCCGCCACCAGCCCCGGCCAGGCGAGGGGGAGGGTCACCGTCAGGAAGACGCGCGCCTCCCCCGCCCCCAGGGTGCGGGCGGCGTCCTCCAGGCGCCGGTCCACGGCCTGGAAGGCGGCCTTGGCGCTCTGGTACATCAGCGGGAAGGAGACCACGGCCGCGGCGAGCGTGGCGGCGTGCAGGGTGAAGAGGAGCTGGACCCCGAAGACCCGCTCCAGGAGGGAGCCCACCGGCCCGTTGCGCCCCAGGAGGAAGAGGAGGAGGAAACCGGTGACCACGGGGGGGAGGACCAGAGGAAGAACCAGGAGCCCGTCCACCACGTCCTTCCCCGGGAACTCGCGTCCGGTCATGGCCCGCGCGGTCAGCGTCCCGGCCACCACGACGAGCACCAGCGCCGCGGACGCCACGCGGAGCGACAGGAGGAGGGGGTGCCAGTCGAGCGTCACGGCTCCGCCGGTGCCGTCTCGGGGAGCCGGAAGCCATGCCGCCGCAGGACGCTGCGGCTCTCGGTACCCAGGAGGAATGCGCCGAGGGCGCGCGCTTCCCGGGGGTAGCGGGTGGAGCTCACCACGGCGACCATGTAGGTGACGGGGCGGTGGGAAGCGGGCGGGGCCGCGGCCACTACCCGCACCCGGCCGGAGACCGCGGCGTCCGTCCGGTAGACGATCCCCGCGTCCACGTTCCCGGATTCCACGTAGGCCAGCACCTGCCGGACGTTCTGCGCGTACACCGTCTTCCCGGACACCGCCCGCTCGATCCCCAGCGAGCGCAGCGTCTCCCGGGCGTACTCCCCGGCCGGGACGGAGGCGGGGGCGCCGATCGCGACCCGCCGCACCCGCGGGGAGGCCAGCTCCGCGAAGCTCCGGACCGGGGACGGTTCCGCCGAGGGCACCACCAGGACCAGCTCGTTCCCGGCGAGGACGCGCCGCGTCGCCGAGTCAACCAGACCCCGCACGGTCAGCTCGTCCATCGGGCGCTCCGCCGCGGAGACGAACACGTCCACCCGGGCACCCTGCTCGATCTGCTGCCGGAGCGCGCCGGAGGCCCCGAAGTTGAGGCGCAGGTCGGTCCCGGGGCTGCGCGCCTCGAAGAGGGGCTCGATCTCCGTCAGCGCCTCCCGGAGCGAGGCGGCAGCGGAGACGGTGAGCCGGACGGGCCCCTGCTGGTGGGCGGGGGGGCTCCCGCAGGTGGTGAGCGCGAGGAGCGGGAGCCAGGAGAGACGGAGCATGGCGCGCAATCTAGCGCGCGCGGGGGCGGGGCGAAATTCCGCTACGGCTGCGCGGGGCTCTTCCCCTGCAGGCAGGCGAGGATCTCCGCCGACTTCACCCGCAGCTCCGTCCAGGGCCCCCGGGCGAAGGGGAGCGTCGCCCCCTCGATCTCCTGCAGCGCCTGCGTCCCCTCGGCGAAGAGGGCGCGGGCGGTCTCCAGCCACGCCTCCGGCGTGGACGCCGGGACCGCCTCCGTCCGGGACGGCTGCCTCGGGACGCGGACCCGCTTCGATCTGGGAGCGTCGGTCGGGGGCCCCGGTGCAGGTGCCGGCTCCGCCACGGTCGACGCAGGTACCCCATCGGCCGCGGAAGTCGGCTTCTCCTTCTTACGGGAGGCGGGCGCGCGCTTCACAGGCGCGGAGGACGTCCCGGCCACCGGCGCAGGCTCCGGCACGGGCACGATTGAGGTCTCCTCGGAGCGCGGCTTCCGGACGCGCTTCTTCGCCGGGACTGCCCCGGCCCCCGTCTCCACCGGCGCGGCTGCTATGGCTTCGGCGGGCGCGGGAGCCCGGGCCGGCTGCGAACCCGTCTCCTCCGCGTCCGAAGCGCCAGGCGTCCGGCGCCTCGCCCTGCGCGGTGCCTTCGTTTCGGCTTCCGTGGTTACGGGGGCGGACGCCACGACGGGAGCCGGGACCTCCGTCGCGGTGGCCGGAGCTGGCTGCGCCGCCGTCTTCCGGGGAGGGCGACTCCGCGCCCTTGCGAGGTGGGGGCTCGCCTCCAGCGGCCCTGCCTCGGTGGCCCCCGGGGAGGGTGCTCCCCCGGTCGGGAGTGCGGTTTCCGGCCCGGGGGCGGGCTGCGCGCGCCGCGCGCGCACGGGTACCTTCATCGTCGGCGGCTCCTTGAGGGGATTCGGGAGTGCGGACTCCTTCGCCGGTGCCGCGCCGCCTTCGTCGCTTGTCGACGGCGCGGGTGTGACCGGCTCCGCGCTCCGGGCGCGCGCGGCCCAGGGGTTCGCCGCCGGGGCGAGGGTGCCCTCGGCTTCCTTCATCTGGATCAGCGCCCGGTTGAAGGAGAAGTTGCCGTACCCCCAGGTCATCACCACCCGGCGGGCCTGCTCCTCGGTGGCGGCAGTGTCGGTGCGGCGTCCGTCGGTCATGCGGAGACCGCCGTTCTCGGTCCGTCGGATGACGAGCATGGTGCGTCCATCCTGTCGTTCAGACACGGTGTAAATCTCTGTCCCTGTTACACCTGAGCGCGCAAAGGGTGTCCCTGCCCGACGAAGGAGACCCCGGAGGACGACTGGCCCGCATCTTGTAAACGGCGTCATCCAGACGGCGCCTTCCCGCGCCGCCGCGACCGAACCAGGCCACCCAAAGTCGTGCACACTCCAGACCCGAATTCTCCTCCCCCGCGCTCCCGAACCTGCCGCCCCTCGGGGTCGCTCCCCGGCGAAGCGGCAGGGGACGGCGGGTACGTCCCGGACCCCACCGAGGTGCAGTACCACCTCTTCGTGGAGCGGGTGCGCGACTACGCGATCTTCCTGATGGACCGGGACGGCGTGATCACCCACTGGGGCGAGGGCGCCGTCCGCATGAAGGAGTTCACACCGGAGGAGGTGGTGGGGCGGCACCTCCGGATGCTCTACCCGCCCGGCGGAGCGGAGGACGGGACCGCGGACGAGCACCTCCGCATCGCCGCGGAGCAGGGCGAGTACATCGGGGAGGGGATGCGAGTCGCCCGGGACCGGGGCCGCTTCCCCGCACGGGTGGTGCTGACGGCGCTGCGGCACAACGGCGAGCTGTATGGCTTCTCCAAGGTTACGCAGGACCTCACCGAGCAGAAGCGGACGGAGGAGCGGCTGCGGCAGGCGCTGCACGCGGCGGAGGCGGCCAGCGTGGAGAAGTCGCGCTTCCTGGCCACCATGAGCCACGAGATCCGCACCCCCATCAACGCGGTGCTGGGATACGCCGACCTGCTGGACCTGGGGATCGGGGGTCCACTGACCGACGCGCAGCGCGGCTACCTGGACCGGGTGCGCGCGAGCGGGCGCCACCTGCTGGCGCTCATCGAGGACGTGCTGGACTTCGCCCGGGTGGAGGGAGGACGCCTCGCCATGCAGCCACGTCGCTTCCCGGCAGCCCAGGCCGCGGAGGCGGCGCTGATGCTCCTCCGGCCGCAGGCAGAGGCGCGCGGGCTCTCGCTGGAGCTCCTCTGCGGCCCGGAGGTGGAGTACTGGGGCGACGAGACGCGGGTACAGCAGATCCTTGCCAACCTGATCGGGAACGCCACCAAGTTCACCGAGCCTGGCGGGACCATCCGCGTCACCTGCGGCGACCCGCGGCCCGACCCGGAGGCGGAGCTGCGGGGCCCGGGACCCTGGACCTGCATCCGCGTGGAGGACTCGGGGATCGGGATCCCGGCGGACCGCCTCACCGCGGTGTTCGAGCCGTTCGTGCAGGTGGACAATGCGCTGACGCGCGTGCACCAGGGGACGGGGCTGGGGCTGGCGATCAGCCGGAGGCTGGCCCGGCTCATGGGGGGAGACCTGACGGTGCGCAGCCGGGAGGGCGCGGGATCGGTCTTCACCCTCTGGCTGCCGGCTTCTCCGACGGGTGTGGACCGCCCGGAGGGGGAGGAGGGGGTCCCGCCCGAGGCGGGCTCCCTCACGCCGGTAGGCCACTACCTGGGGAGCACGGCGCACGAGATCGTCCGAGCCTTCACCATGCGGCTGCGGGCGGAGCCCGGGATCCCGCAGGCGCGGGAGCGTACCCGGTCGGAGCTGGAGGACCACCTGGCGACCCTCCTCACCGACATGGCGCAGGCGCTGGTGGTGATCGAGGAGGATGGCCCGGACGCCCCGGCCACGGCGCAGGACGGGAGCGATGTGCAGGCGCTGATCTCGGGTCGCCACGCGGTGCAGCGCCGACGCCTCGGCTGGTCGGAGGCGGCGCTGGTGCGGGAGTACGAGATCCTGCGGGAGGAGGTGGAGTCGGCGCTGCGCCAGGCGGCCGGGGCGATGTCGGAGAGTGCGGTCGACGAGTCGCTCGCTGTGGTCCGCCGCCTGCTCGCCCGCGCCACGGAGATCTCGCTGCGGGCCTTCCGGGATGGGGGCGCAGCGGGCAGGGAGGGGGGTAGCGGCCGCTGACGGTCCGGCGGGAGAGCGATCCGCGAAACGGGACCGTTGTATCGTCCGCCGGAAACTTTAGATTGGAAAGATGGGGCGACCCATCCGGCCATTCCGCCCGGCCTGCATCCGGCACCCCGGGCGTCCAGCGGTCGAGCCCCTATGCACCCCACCAGGCGGTATCCCGCTCTCACACCTACGGGAGGGACGTATGAACCTGCAGAGCGTCTCCCTGGCACTCCTCGTCGCCGGCACGGCCGCATGGGCGGGCCACTCCCCCGCCGCTGCTCAGAACCCCGCGCCCGCCGCGGCATCCGCTCCCGCGGCTCCCGCCGTCCAGGAAGCGGCCTCCAACCAGATCCGGGCGGGTGAGGAGCGGACCGGCGCGCTGGCGACGACGGACCCCAGCCACAGCGACGGGACCTTCTACCACGACTACATCTACACCGGGAGGCGTGGGGAACGGATCACCATCACCCTCCGGTCCGATGTGTTCGACGCCTATCTCCGCTTCGGACAGATGCGGAACGGCGAGTTCACGCAGATCGCCGCCCGGGACGACGGAGCGGGGGGGAGCGACTCCCTGCTGCAGACCACCCTCCCGGCGGACGGGGAGTACGTGGTCCGCGTGAGCACCTTCCTCGACGGGACCGGCGCCTACCGGTTGAAGGTGGAATCCCGCCGCTAGCTCCTGCGCGAGTTACCTGGGCCGGCTCTGGCAACGAAGCCGTTCGACGCGCGGGAAGGAGTCCTCCTCCCGGCCGCTCAGGTGCACGGCCGCTCCAGCAGCCCGGCTCATCGGGCGCCCGCCGGGCCGTCCAGCTCCCGGATGGTCCGGTACGAGGGAGGACGCTCCCGCTGCAGCCGCTGCGCCACCCGCCGGGCCTCGGCCAGCACGCGCAGCGCGTTCTCCCCGGCCAGCTTGCGCAGCTCCGCGTCCGACCAGCCGCGGCGCGCCAGCTCCGCGAAGAGGGCGGGGTAGGTGGACACGTCCTCCAGCCCCACCACCGTCTCGCTGATCCCGTCGAAGTCGGCGCCGATCCCCACATGATCCACTCCGGCCACCCGGCGCACGTGCTCGATGTGGTCGGCCACCTGGGCCAGCGTGGCCCGCGGCGAGGGGTGCGCCTCCATCCACGCGCGGACCTCCCTCCGCGCCGCCGCGGTGTCGCCCGGGAAGCGGCGCCG
>DATAAL010000557.1:0-6333 GCA_036260145.1 Longimicrobiaceae bacterium
CTTACGCTGCGGAGAGATCCATCCGCTTCTCCCCTCCCCCTTGCGGGGAGGGGCCGGGGGAGGGGGTCAGTCCGCCGGGGCCACCGGGAGGAGCATCAGGAAGGTGGCGCCGCGCTCCGTGGGCTCCAGCATCAGCTTCCCCCCGTGCACGTCCTGGACGATCCGGCGGGCCAGCGACAGCCCCACCCCCCAGCCGCCCTTCTTGGTGGTCACCCCCGGCTCGAAGATCTGCTTGCGCACGGCGGGCGCCACACCGGGACCGTCGTCCGAGACGCGGATAGCCACCCTCCGCGCCGAAAACTCCTCGCCCATCACCAGGATCGTCCCCCCGGTGCCGGCCAGGGCGTCCAGCGCGTTCTTCACCAGGTTCTCCAGCGCCCACTCCAGGAGGACGGCGTTCCCCAGGATCGGGGGAGTGTCCGGCGCCACTTCCACCTGGATCCCTACCCCGTGCCCCAGCTTGGGGAGGCGGACCCGTACGTAGCGCTCCAGCCCGCGCAGGAGGGCGCGCACATCCACCGGCTCGCGCCGCACCGGACGCCCGATCCACTCGAAGCGGCGGGCCACCTTCTCCAGCCGCTCCAGGTCCGCCTCCATCTCGGCTGCCACCGCGGGGAGGGAGGCCATGTCCTCACGCTCCTCCCCCGGGAGACGGAGGATCTCCACCCACCCGCTGAGCGAGGAGAGCGGCGTCGCCATCTGGTGCGCCGACTCCCGGGCCATGGCCGCCCAGATCCGCTCCCGCTCCGTGCGCCAGTTGTGGCGGATCATCCACGACGCGGCCACCAGGAGCCCGGTCAGCGCTCCCACCTGGAGCCACGGAACCCAGCGCAGGCGCGCCACCGTGGGCGGGTCACCGAAGTAGATCGTCCCCAGCCCCGGCTCCACGATGGGGGTGTTGCGGCGCGACAGCTCGCGCGCGTACGCCCGGATCCGGGGGAGGTCTTCCGGGTTGGCGGGATCCGCCTCGAAGGGGAGGTTGATGGCCCACCCCGGGACCCCGTCCGCGTCGGTGACCACCAGCGGGATCCGGAGCCGCTGCACCTCCCCGGAGAGCTTGAGAAGCGTCTGCTCCGCGGCATCGTCCGCCGGGTCGTTCAGCCCCCGGAGGATGCGGATGTAGATGCGGGAGTGGACCACGGCGTCACGCCGCATCTCCCGCACCAGGAGCTCGGTGTAGACGAGGTACCACCCCAGCGTCGCCGCCGCCAGCAGCCCCAGGGCCGTCGGCCAGATGCGGCGGATCATGGGAGCCTAGGACCGGGTCGGCATCCGGCTAGTCCTCCACCAGGCGCGTGTCGCCGCAGAAGCCCGCGCTGGTGGCCACCTCCAGGCGAGCCGTCCCGGCCGCAACATTCAGCTCCAGCGGCTGCAGCTTGGCGTACTGGAAGCAGGCTCCCCCGAACGACGAGAACGACCGGGAGCGGACGGCGTAGACGCTCCCCATGGTCAGCGGAATGGCCCGGTCGGTCACGAACCGGGACGATGCCGGAGCCTCCTCCAGGCGCTCGAAGGTGGTGTTGGGGAGCGCCTCGGTGATCCCGGCGCGCCGTGAATCCACGCCGACCGCGCCTCGCGGAGCCAGGGAGAGCTGCCCCCCGGAGAGGCGGAGGGCGACGTCCCACTGGTCCGCCTCCCTGGGCCGCTCGGGGAACCGACCTCCGCCGATCGCCCCCTGGGAGTACACGATGTCGAGCGCGGTGGGAACGGTATCCGCCACTACCGTCGGCGCGCCGATGGTGATGGTGTCGGTGACGATGGTCGCCCTGCCGAACCCGGTGGTATCGTCGCACGCGGCGAGCGGGAGCGACGCGGGGAGGAGGAGCAGGGCAAGGAGAAGACGACAGGGACGCACGATGGGCGCTCCGGAAAAACGTTCGAAAAAGGGTCCCGCGCGGGTGGAGCCGCGACGCCCCGCCCGCACGGGATTCCGGCCTAACCATAGTCCGTCCGAGGGGATGGCGTCAAGGCCGGATGCGGCTTTCCGGGCTTGACTTCGGAGATCTCCCCGGGTACGTTGCCCCGGGTCTCTACACCTTCCATTTCGCGGAGTTTCCGCCATGTCCGAGCTCGATCAAGCGCTGGCGTCCCTCCGCGGCCACGCGGGGGTGGAGCACGTCCTGGTCCTCGGACGCGACGGCCTCCTGATCCAGCACTCCGGCGATGGTGATCTGGACGTGGAGACCGTGTCCGCCATGGTCCCGGAGATCGCCTCCGCCGCCAGCGGGTTCGGCGTCGCGGCGGAGCGGGGCGAGGTATCCACCGTGGTGATGCGCTTCCGGGATGGAGTGGCGGTGGTGGACGTCCTTTCCTCGGACCTCCTGCTCGCCGTGCTGCTGAGGGAGGGCGTGGGCTTCGCCCCGCTCCTCCGCGACCTGGCCCGGGATCGCGCCCGGCTGGCCTCCCTGGTCTGACCGGCCCCGGCCCCACCCCTCCCCGGACCCGCCCCCCGACGACCCGCTCCCGATGGCTCCCGACTCGCCCGTGGAGGCGCAGATGCGCAACGTCCTCGTCGCCGACGACGAGCCGCACATCGGCCGCATCATCCAGATGAAGCTGGAGCAGGGCCCCTACCGTGTCACCCTGGTCCCGGACGGCCGGGCCGCACTGGAGCGCCTGCGCGGCGACGAACCGATCGACGTGGTCCTGCTGGACATCATGATGCCGTACGCCAGCGGGCTGGACGTGCTCCAGGAGATACGCAGCCTCCCCCACCGGCGCGACGTGCCGGTGATCATCCTGACGGCAAAGGGGCAGGAGTCCGACCGCGCCCAGGCGATGTCGCTCGGGGCGACCGACTTCTTCACCAAACCATTCAGCCCCAAGAAGCTTCTTGCCCGAGTCGACGAACTCTTCTAACCCGCACCTCTGGACGGTGATCCTGGCCGGAGGGGTGGGCTCGCGCTTCTGGCCGGCGAGCACCCCCGGCCGCCCCAAGCAGATCCTCCCCCTGGCCTCGGACCAGCCGCTGATCCGGGACACCGTGGAACGCATCGTTCCCCTCGTCCCGCAGGAGCGGCTGAGGATCCTCACCGGGACGCACCTGGCGGGCCCGATCCTCCGGGTAGTCCCGGAGCTGGAGCCGGGAAACTTCCTCCTGGAGCCGCGCGCCGCGGGGACGGCTCCGGTCCTGGCCTGGGCCGCGGCCGAGCTGGAGCGCCGGGATCCGGACGCGGTGATGGTGTCGCTCCACGCCGACCACGTGATCCATCCCGCGGAGAGCTTCCGCCGCCTGATCGCTGACGCGGCGGAGCTGGCGACCATGCACCGGCGCCTCTTCACCATCGGGGCCAGCCCCACGCGCCCGGAGACGGGGTACGGGTACATCCGCGTAGGGCGGCCCCTCCAGGAGGTGGCCCCCGAGCGCGAGGAGCCCTCCCCGGAGCGCCGGGCGGTCGGCTACGAGGTGGCGCAGTTCGAGGAGAAGCCGGACCGGGAGACCGCCGAGCGCTACCTGGCTACGGGGGAGTACCTGTGGAACACCGGTCTCTTCGTCTGGCGGGTGGCCGACCTGCTGGACCAGCTCGAGCGCCACACCCCGGAGCTGGCTGGGCTGATCCCGGTGCTGCGCGAGGGAGGGACGGAGGAATTCTTCCGCCGCGCTCCCACCCTCTCCATCGACGAGGGACTCCTGGAGCGCTCCGACCGGGTGGGGGTGGTGCGCGCCAGCTTCGACTGGGACGACGTGGGCGCCTGGGACGCGCTCTTCCGCACCCGCCCCGCCGACGAGCGCGGCAACGTGGCCATCGGCGAGGCGTACGCCATCGACTCCCGGCGGAGCGCCCTGTACGCCGACGACGGTCCGATCGTTGCGTTCGGCGTGGAGGACCTGATCGTCGTCCGCACCGCGGGAGTCACCTTCGTAGCTCACCGGAACCGTACCCCGGAGCTGAAGTCCCTTCTCGGGCAGATCCCGGAGCGGCTGCGGACGCTGGACTGAACGGCGACTCCCCCTGCGGCGATGCCCGACCTCTCGCTGATCCTCTTCGACGACGATACGGCCCGGCGCTGGGAGCCGTTCGCCCTGACCCGCCCCGGAGGGGAGCTCCTCTTCGGGGCGATGAAGCTCCGGGAGCGCGCGGAGCGGGTCTTCGGGGCCCCGTGCGCGGCACACCTGTGCGCCGACCACCTGCGGGGGTTCGAGGAGGGCGGTTCACCGCCGGTGCGCGGCTTCGGCGAGGCATCCGCGGAGGGCGCCCGGCTCTTCCTGTCATCGCGCGCCGTCCCGGCGTGGAGCGCGGGAGAGGTGCTGGCGGCGTGGCGGGGGGGAGCGGCGGCGGTGCGGGTGGGCGAGGAGGTGGCGGGGTGGTACGCCCCGGACGGCGAGGCGGCGCCGTCGCGGGACTTCTTCGGCGATCCTACGGCGGGTGACGGAGGCGGAGAGGAGATCCGGCTCCCGGGGCGAATGCTGGTCCGGGTGTGGGAGCTGATGCTGGACACGCCGGAGCAGGTCACGGAGGACGTGCGGGCGCTCTTCCCCGATGCGCCCGAAGCCGCGCTCCCGCCGGGGGTACACCGGCTCGGCGGGCACCCCGTGGTCCTCGGCCGCAACGTGCGCGTGGAGCCGGGCGTGGTGCTCGACACCTCCGCCGGTCCCATCTGGCTGGACGACGACTCCGCGGTGCGCGCCTTCACCCGCCTCGCCGGACCGGCGTACGTGGGGAGGAGGTCGAGCGTCCTGGGCGGGACGCTGGAGGCGTGCTCCATCGGCCCGGTGTGCCGGATCCGGGGGGAGTTCGCGGAGAGCGTCGCCCTGGGGTACGTGAACAAGGCGCACGACGGGCACATCGGCCACGCCTACCTGGGCGCCTGGGTGAACCTGGGCGCCATGACCACCAACAGCGACCTCAAGAACAACTACGGCGCCATCCGCCTCTGGACGCCGGACGGGGAGACGGACACGGGAGCCATCAAGATGGGGTGCTTCCTGGGGGACCACGTCAAGACGGGGATCGGGCTCCTCCTGAACACCGGCACGGTGGTGGGCGCGGGGAGCAACCTGTTCGGGGCGGAGATGCCCCCCAAGTACGTTCCACCCTTCAGCTGGGGGACGGGGGACGACCTCACAGAGTACCGGGTGGACAGGTTCCTCGAGGTGGCGGAGCGGGCGATGGGAAGGCGGGAAGTGAAGCTCTCGGAGCCCATGAAGGAGCAGCTCCGCATCGCCTGGAAGCGGGCGAGGCAGCCGCCCGGGTGACAAACCGGCCCGAGGCTGTTAAACTCCTGCCCCTTCTGCCGATGTGGCTGATGGACCGACCCCGGTCCGGTGCCGCTCCGCAGGGTCGTTTTCCGAGGAATTCCCACAGCACATCCGAGGCGGCGCGCACGTGAAGGTCACCGTTCTGGGGAGCGGAAGCCGGGGGAACTCCGTCCTGATCGAGTCGGGAGGGGTCCGTCTCCTCGTGGACGCGGGATTCAGCGGGCGCGACATGGAGCGCCGCCTGGCAGCGGTGGAGGTCGCCCCCGAGTCCATCGTCGCGCTGCTGATCACGCACGACCACAGCGACCACACCCGGGGGATGGGGGTGTTCGCTCGGCGCTGGCGGATCCCGCTCTACATGACGGAGCCGACCCGCGCCGCCTGCGCGAAGCTGCTAGATGGGACGGAGCGGATCCGGCGCTACGGCTCTACGGAGCCGGTGGAGATCGAGGGGCTGGAGGTGGCTCCGTTCCTCACCGTGCACGACGCGGTGGACCCCATCGCCGTGACCGTGACCGAGTGGAGCACCGGGGAGAAGCTGGGGATCGCCACCGACCTGGGGCGCGCCACCACCTCGGTGCGCCACGCGCTCCAGGGGTGCGACCTGCTGATCCTGGAGTCCAACCACGACCCCATCCTCCTCCGGGAGAGCCACTACCCCTGGTCGGTGAAGTCCAGGATCGCGAGCGGGCACGGCCACCTCAACAACCGCGCCGCCGCGGAGCTGGCGACGGAGCTGTACCACCCGGCGCTGGGTGCCGTGGTCCTCGCGCACCTGAGCGAGGCCGCCAACGACCCGGAGCTGGCCCGCGACACGGTGGGCGCGGCCCTGGGCAAGCTGCGCTTCCGCGGCCCGGTCCACGTGGCGCCGCAGGAGTCCCCGCTGGAGACCATCGACGTGAGCGCGCTGCGGATCCAGAGGGCGCCGCCGCAGCTCTCGCTGCTGTAGGGTCCCCTCACCCGGCGCTGCGCGCCACCCTCTCCCACAAGGGGAGAGGGTTTTTGTTGTCAGGTGCGATTGGTGTGTCGGCTGCGCTCCGGCAAGGGCGGTAAACGGCAACGACTGCACCCGTAGTTGCTGTGCTCCCCTCCCCCCTTGTGGGGGAGGGGCCGGGGGTGGGGGGTGCCGTTCC
>DATAAL010000558.1:0-9810 GCA_036260145.1 Longimicrobiaceae bacterium
CGGACGAGGGGGACGCGGGCGCCACCCCCGCGCGGGTGGAGGCGGCGCGGGGCGAAGGGGGGGACCTCCGGATCGCGTGGACGGTCCGGCGAGCGGAGAGGGAGTGGAGCGAGCGGTTCCGCCGGGAGCTGACGGAGCTCCTCGAGCCCCTGGCCCGGGGGACCCTCCCCGGGGGCGCCTCGGGGGAGGAGCGGCGTGCCGCCCTCCCGGCCGTCGTCCGCGATTGCCACCCCGCGGCGGAGGAGGCGCACCCGCTCGCCCCCCTGCAGCCGGGGATCCTCTTCCACGAGCTGCTGGAGCCGGCATCCGGCGCCTACGTCATCCAGAACCGGGTGGTCCTGGAGCGGGAGATCGACGAGCACCTCTTCGAGCGGGCCTGGGAGCACCTGGTCCGGAGGCACCCGGCGCTCCGGAGCTGCTTCTTCTGGGAGGGGGTCCGCGAGCCGCTCCAGGTGGTGCTCTCCGCATGCGACCTCCCCCTGGTCTGCGAGGACTGGAGCGGCCTTCCTCCCGACTGGAGGGAAGAGCGGAGCGCGCACGCGGCCGAGGCCGACCGGAACCTCCCCTTCGATCCCGGGGCGGCGCCCCTCTACCGTGCGCGCCTCTGCCGGCTGGAGGACGACCGCCACGAGCTCCTCCTGACCTACCACCACCTGGTCCTGGACGGGTGGTCGTGCGATCTGCTGGTGGACGACCTGCTGGGGGTGTACGAGGTGCTGGAGGCGGGGCGGGAGCCGCCACCCCCCGCCTTCCTCCCCCTCGCGCGCTACGTGGCGTGGACGCGCGAGCAGGACGGGGCGGAGCTGGAGGCGTTCTGGCGGCGCACCCTTCCCGAGCGGGTGGAACCGACGCTGCTGGTCCCCGGCCGCCCCACGGAGCGGCTCCCGCAGCGCGCCCCGTCGTACCGCGAGGTGGAGACGCGCCTGGCCCCCGAGGCGGCGCGGTCGCTCGCGGCGGCGGGCCAGCGCCTGCGGGTCACCCCCGGCACCCTCCTGACCGCGGCCTGGGCGCTGCTCCTCAGCCGCTACGCCCGCCAGGAGACGGTCACCTTCGGGACCACGGTCTCCGGGCGCGACGTCGGCCCCGCGGGGGTGGAAACGGTGGTGGGAGTGCTCGTCAACACCGTGCCGCTACGGGTACGGCTCCCGGGCGAGGCGCGGCTGGACGAATGGCTCGCCGCGTTCCAGTCCCACCTTGCGGAGGTGCGCCGCCACGCCGCCGTCTCCCTGGGCACCCTCCGGGGGTGGATCGAGATCTCCCCCTCGCTCCCCATCTTCGAGAGCATCGCCATCGTGGAGGACGGGTCGGGAGCTCCCCGCGCCGGTGCCCGCCCCCGGCCCGCGATCGTCCGGCTGCACGACCGCACGCGCAACCCCCTTGTGCTCGAAGCCACCCTGGGCGAGGAGGTCTCCCTGCGCATCGTGCACGACGCCGGGGTCTACGACGACGAGACCGCCGGGGAGGTGGCGGCCCGCCTGGCCGTCCTCCTGGAGCGCCTCTCCCTCGCCGGCTGCGATACGCTCCTGCGCGAGCTGACCCTCCTCACCGCGGAGGAGGAGCACCGGGTGCTCCACGAGTGGAATCGGACCGGGCGCCCCTACCCCCTGCACCGGACCTTCCCCGAGCTCTTCGCGGAGCAGGCCGCGCGGGCCCCGCACGCGGTTGCCGTGCTCGACGGGGAGGACGGGCGCTCCCTCACCTACGGGGAGCTGGACCGCCGCTCCGGCCGCCTTGCCCACGCGCTGCTCGCCCGCGGGGTGGTGCGCGGGAGCGTGGTCGCGGTCTACGCCGACCGGGGCGCGGACTTCCTCGCTGCGCTCATCGGAGTGCTCAGGGCGGGCGGGGTGTACCTCCCGATCGACACTACCTCCCCCCCCGCCCGGGTCAGCCAGATGATCGCCCGAAGCGGATGCGGCCTGGTGCTCGCCTCCCGGGCGCACCTCCCCGCCGCCGGGCGGCTGGAGGCCGGGCGGGACCTCCCCCCGCCCCGGGTCCTCGCCGTGGAGGCGCTGCTGGAGGAGTCGCACCCGGAGCACTCCCTGGGGCCGTGCTCCGCTCCGGACGACCTGGCCTACATCCTCTTCACCTCGGGCTCCACAGGGACTCCTAAGGGGGCGATGATCGAGCACGCGGGGATGCTGAACCACCTCTTCGCCAAGGTGGAGGAGCTGGGGCTCAGCGACTCGGATATGGTGGCGCAGAACGCCTCGCAGTCGTTCGACATCTCGGTGTGGCAGTTCCTGGCGGCGCTCCTGGTGGGAGGTCGGGTACGGATCTACGACGACGCGGTGGCGCGCGACCCACACCGCCTCTTCGCGGCCGTGGACCGGGAGGGGGTCACGGTGCTGGAGGTCGTCCCGTCTCTGATGCGCCCGGTGCTCAACGACCTGGACGACCTGGACGGCTGGAGGCTGCAACTGCGCGCGCTTCGCTGGCTCATCCCGACAGGGGAGGCGCTCCCCGTGGAGCTCTGTCGCCGATGGCTGGCGCGCTACCCCTCCATCCCGCTGCTCAACGCGTACGGGCCCACCGAGTGCTCGGACGATGTCTCGCACCACCCCGTCCGGGTCCCCCCTGGCCCGCACGAGGAGGTCGTCCCCATCGGCAGGCCGATCCCCAACCTGCGCCTCTACGTGCTGGACCACGCGCTCGCCCCGGTGCCGCCGGGGATGCTCGGGGAGCTCTGTGTGGGGGGCGTGGGGGTGGGGCGAGGGTACGTCGGGAACGAGGAGCAGACCGCTCGGGGCTTCCTCCCGGATCCCTTCTTCCCCGGCGGGCGCCTCTACCGCACGGGCGACCTGGCCCGCTGGCGCCCGGACGGGACGCTGGAGCTCGCCGGACGCGCCGACCACCAGGTGAAGGTGCGCGGCTTCCGCATCGAGCTGGGGGAGATCGAGCGGGTGCTGGAGCGGCACCCGGGGGTGGGGCAGGCGGTGGTGCTGGCGCGGGGGGACCCCGAGAGCCGGACACTGGTGGGATTCTACACCCCCGGCAGGACAGCAGCCGGAGGGGACGAGATCCGTCGCTTCCTGGCGGAGGCGCTCCCCCCGTACATGATCCCGGGCGTGCTCACCCCGCTGGAGGCCATGCCGCTCATGACCAACGGCAAGGTGGACCGCGGCGCCCTCCTCCGCATGGCCGAGCAGGGCGGCGAGGAGCGGCGTGGGCGGGCGCCCGCGGGACCGGTGGAGTCGCAGGTGGCCGGGGTCTGGAAGCAGGTGCTCGGGGTGGAGGAGGTGGGGGCAGAGGACGACTTCTTCGAGGTCGGCGGGAGCTCCCTCACGGCGGCGCAGGTGGTCTTCCGGACGGCCGCCGTTACGGGGGTGGCGGTCCCTCTCCGCGACTTCCTGGAGTCGCCGACGGTGGCCGGCCTCGCCCGCGCCGTGGAGGAGGGCCGGAGCGCACCGGCGGCCGAAGCGACAGACCTCGCTCCATGATGCAGACTCCCCTCGAACTCTGCGGGGTCCACGGCGTCTCCACGCTCCCGGAGCTGCTCCGGCTCCGCGCGCAGCTCCACCCGGAGCGGACGGCCTTCATCTTCCTGGAGGACGGAGAGCGAGAGGAGACGCGCCAGAGCTTCGCCGAGCTGCACCGGGACGCCGAGCGGCTGGCGCTCCGGCTGGCCGCCGGGGGCGCGGCCGGGTCTCGCGCCCTCCTCCTCTACCGCAGCGGTCCGGAGTTCGTGACCGCCTTCGTGGCGTGCCTGTATGCGGGGGTGACCGCCGTCCCGCTGAGCCTGCGCTACGCCCGCACCGGTCCGGAGGTGCTGGAGCGGATCGCCGGGATCGCCCGTCCCGCGCTGGTGCTCACGGACGCGGCGAACCGGGAGGGGCTCCGCGAGCGCCTGGCGGGCCCGGAGGCACTCGCCTCCCTCCCCCTTCTGGCCTCTGACGACCCCACCCTGGCCGATCCGGCCGCCTCCCTCCCCGCCCCGGACCCCGGCTCGCCCGCCTTCCTCCAGTTCACCTCGGGCTCGACTGGGCACCCCCGGGGGGTGACGGTCACCCACCGCAACATCCTGAGCAACGAGGCGCTGGTGTACCGCGCCTTCGGGCACGACGAGAGCACGGTGGTGGTGTCGTGGCTCCCCCACTTCCACGACATGGGGCTGATCGGCGGGATCCTGCAGCCGCTCTACGGCGGCTACCCCTGCGTCCTGATGAGCCCCGAGGCGTTCGTGCAGCGGCCCGTCCGCTGGCTCGCCGCGATCGCCCGCTACCGGGCCACCACCAGCGGCGGGCCCAGCTTCGCCTACCGGCTCTGCGCGGAGCGGATCACCGAGGAGGAGCGGCGAGAGCTGGACCTCTCCTCCTGGCAGGTGGCGTTCAACGGCGCCGAGCCCGTCCACGCGGAGACGCTGGACACCTTCGCGCGCGCCTTCGAGGGGTGCGGCTTCCGCCGGAGCGCCTTCTTCCCCTGCTACGGGCTCGCCGAGGCGACGCTCTTCGTCTCCGGGGGTCCCCCGGGGGAGGGCGCCACCGTCCGCGCCCTCTCCCGCGACTCGCTCCGCTCCGGGGTGGCGGCGGACGCCGCTCGCGACGACCCCGCCGCGCTGCGGGTGACCGCCTGCGGCACCCTCTGGCCCGAGCAGCGCGTGGAGATCGTGGACCCGGATCGGGGAGAGCGGCTCCCGGAGGGGAGGGTGGGGGAGATCTGGGTGGCGGGGGAGAGTGTCGCGGCGGGGTACTGGGACGATCCGGAGGCTACGGAGCGGACCTTCGGCGGCAGGCTGGACGGAGGACCGGAGCGCTTCCTCAGGACCGGCGACGCGGGGTTCGTCCGCGACGGACGCCTTTACGTCACCGGGCGCCTCAAGGACGTCGTCATCCTGAACGGGCAGAACTACCACGCGGAGGACATCGAGGAGACCGTGGTGGCCACGGGCCGGCTGGGGGTGCGGTGCCAGTGCGCCGCCTTCGCGCTCCTCCGGGACGGGGAGGAGGAGCTCGCCGTGGTGGCGGAGGTCGACCGGCGCGAGGCCCGCGAGCCGGGGGAGGTGGTGGCCGCCGTGCGGGCGCGCCTGAACGAGGTGGTGGGGGTCCGCGCGCGGGTGGTCGCGTTGGTGGCGCGGGGAGGGATCCCACGCACCACCAGCGGCAAGATCCGCCGCGCCGAGTGCCGGCGGCAGTACCTGGAGGGGGAGCTGCGGCTCCTCCACGAGGATGTCCTCCGCGCGACGGCGGCGCCGGACGGGGCGGAGGGGCCGCTCGACCGGGCCGTCCTGCTGGCGCTCCCGCGATGGGAGCGGGCCGCCGTCCTCGCCGTGGACCTGCGGGCGGCGGCGGCACGTCTCCTCCACGTAGAGCCGGACGCGGTGGACCCGGAGGCGCCGCTCGGCCGGCTCGGGCTCGACTCCCTCGGGAGCATCCAGCTCGCGTACGCGGTGGAGCGCCACCTGGAGGTCCGCGTGCCGCTGGACGCCTGCCTGGGCGGCGCGAGCCTGCGGGAGCTGGCGGAGCGGGCCGCCGTCCTGGCGGAGGGCACGGCGGAGGCGCCCGGAGCCGGGCCCGAGGGGAGTGCGGCGTCGGGGGACGAGCGTGATCTCTCGCACGGGCAGCAAGCCCTCTACCTCACCCACCGCCTCGCGCCCGCGAGCACCGCCTACCACGTATCCAAGGCGCTGCGGCTCCTGGGTCCGCTGGACGTCGCGGCGCTGGAGCGCGCGCTGCAACGGGTCCTGGAGCGGCACGAGAGCCTGCGCTCCACCTTCACCCAGCGCGATGGCCGGGTGGTTCGCAGGGTCGTGGAGGAGCCGTCTGCTCTCCCGCTGGAGGACGCCACGGGGTGGACCGCGGAGCGCCTGCAGCGGCGGGTGGAGGAGGAGGCCGAAGCGCCCTTCGACCTCCACGATGGGCCGCCCGTGCGTGTCCGTCTCTTCCGGAGGGAGGAGGAGCACGTGCTCCTCTTTGTCGCGCACCACATCCTGGTCGACTTCTGGTCGCTGGTGGTGGTCGTGGACGAGCTGGGGAGGCTCTACCGGGCGGAGCTCGATGGGACCAGGCCCACGCTGGAGCCCGCCGCGTCGTACGCGGAGTACGTGGCCTGGCAGGACGGCCTGCTGGCTGCGCCCCGTGGGGAGGAGCTCTGGGCGTACTGGCGGGAGACGCTCCCGCGCGAGGCCGAGCCGCTCCACCTCCCCACCGACTTCCCCCGCCCCCCGGAGCAGACGTACCGTGGCGGGGAGATCCGCACGCGCGCCGGTGGCCCCCTCACCGCGGGGCTGCGGCGGGCGGCGGCATGGCAGGGGTGCACGCTGCACACCCTCCTCCTGACCGCGTACGGAGTCCTGCTGCACCGGTACTCCGGGCAGGAAGAGGTGCGGATCGGATGCCCCCTCTTCGGACGCACCCGCGAGGCGTTCTCCCGCACGGTGGGGTACTTCGTCAACCCGCTCCCCGTGCGGATCCGCTGCGAAGGGATCCCCCACTTCGCCGCCCTGGCGCGCGGGGTGGGGGAGGCGCTGGGCGGCGCCGTCGCCCACCAGGACCTCCCCTTCCCGCTGCTGGTGGAGCGACTCAACCCCCTGCGCGACCCCGCGCGCACGCCGCTCTTCCAGGCCATGTTCGTCTTCCCGCGCGCCCACCTCCCGGGACACGGGGAGCTCTCCG
Organism: Longimicrobiaceae bacterium; assembly: GCA_036260145.1. Taxonomy (GTDB): domain Bacteria; phylum Gemmatimonadota; class Gemmatimonadetes; order Longimicrobiales; family Longimicrobiaceae; genus JAFAYN01. The sequence goes on from DATAAL010000558.1 coordinate 6,609, forward strand.
CGCTCGCCGTGGAGGAGCCCGTCGCGCGCCTGCGCATGGGAGACGTGGAGCTGGAGAGCTTCCCCCTGGCGCGTCGCGCAGCGCAGTTCGAGGTGAAGCTCACCGCCGCCGAGGCCGCGGGGGAGCTGCACCTGGCGCTGGAGTACAACGCGGACCTCTGGGAGACGGAGAGCATACAGCGCCTCCTGGTGGCGTACCGGGTGCTCCTGGAGGGGATCGCCAGTGACGCGGAGGCCCCGGTCGGGACGCTCCCGCTCCTGGACGCGGCGGTGCGGGATGAGCTCCTCCGCATGTCGCGGGGCCCCTCGCGGGAGCGGGCGCCCACCACCCTCCACGGCCTCTTCGAGGCACAGGTCCGGGCGACACCCGACGCCCCCGCCCTCCTCTTCGGCGACGCGGTCCTAACCTTCGCCGGGCTGGATGGGCGCGCCGACCGGCTGGCCCGGCGGCTCCGGGAGCGGGGGGTAGGGCCCGGCGCGCGGGTGGCCGTCCACCTCCGGCGCTCCCCGGAGATGGTGGTCGCGGTGCTCGCGGCGCTCAAGGCGGGCGCCGCCTACGTGCCGGTGGACCCGGCCTCCTCAGCGGAGGTGGTGCGCTTCATTCTGGACGACGCGGCCCCCGCGGCGGTCTTGACGGACGCGGAGCTGGCGGCGGGGCTCCCGGAGGACGTACCCGTGTTCCTCGTTTCCCCGGACGGGGACGGGGAGCCGGGGGACGCGGAGGACCTCGGGGTGGAGGTGGGACCGGACGACCCGGCGTGGGTTCTCTACACCTCCGGATCGACGGGGTGGCCGAAGGGGGTGGTGGGGTGCCACCGGGGCTCGGTGAACCGCTGCGCCTGGATGTGGGAGGCGCAGCCGTTCCGTCCCGGGGAGGTGTGCTTCCAGAACACGGGGCTGGGCGTGGTGGACTCCACCTGGGAGATCTGGGCGCCGCTCGCCCGGGGGGTGCCCGTCCGGATCGTGACCGACGAGGTGGCGCGCGACCCCGGCCGGCTCCTGCGGGAGCTCGGGAGGCACGGGATCACGCGGATCTGCCTCGTCCCCTCCCTCCTGCGCGTAATGCTGGAGGAGCACCCGGAGCGGATCCGGGAGGCGCCGCGGCTGGTGACGTGGGTGGCCAGCGGCGAGCCGCTCCCCGCGGACCTGGTGGAGCGCTTCTACCGGGTGGTCCCGCACGGCGTCCTCTACAACCAGTACGGCCTTACGGAGTCCAGCGCCGACATCACCTCCTTCGACACCCGCGCCCTCCGGGGTGCACCGGCGCCGGCCTCGGTCCCGGTGGGGCGCCCCATCAGTAACGTGGAGGCGTACATCCTGGACCGGTACGGCAACCCGGCCCCCGTGGGCGCCGCCGGGGAGCTGCACCTGGGCGGCGCCTGCCTGGCGCGGGAGTACCTGAACCTCCCGGAGCGGACGGCGCGGGCGTTCGTCGCGACCCCGCTCGGCGAGGGGGCCCCGATCCTCTACCGCACGGGGGACCTGGCCCGCTACCGCGCCGACGGAACCCTGGAGTACCTGGGACGAATCGACCGGCAGGTAAAGGTCCGCGGCTTCCGCGTCGAGCCGGAGGGCGTGGAGCTCCACCTGCGCCGGCACCCATGCGTGACCCAGGCCGTGGTGAGCGCCTTCCCGCACGAACGGGATGGGAACCTCCTGGTGGCGCATGTGGTCTGCGCCTCCGGGCCGCCTCCCCCCCCCGCGGAACTGCGCGTCTTCCTCGGCGCCGTCCTCCCGGAGCACAGCATCCCGTCGCGCTTCGTCTTCCTCGACGCGCTCCCCCTCACCGGGAGCGGGAAGATCGACCGCAAGGCGCTCCCCCTCCCCGCGGCCGCCCCGGACGCGGAGGGGACGCAACCCCGGAGCGAGGTGGAGGAGCTTGTGGCCGGGACCTTCGCGGCCCTCCTCGGCGTCCCCCGGCCGGGGATCTTCGACGACTTCTTCGACCTGGGCGGACACTCGCTCCTCGCCGCGCGCGCGGTGTCCATGTTGCGCGACCGCCTGGGCGTGGAGATCCCCCTCGCCACCTTCTTCCGCGCCCCCCGCCCCGCCGATCTCGCCCGCGTGATCGAGGCATCGCGGGGGACGGAGGAAGCCGTTCCCCCCGCGCGGATCGGGCGCATCCCCCGGGAGGGACCGCTGCCGCTCTCCCCCGCGCAGGAGCGCCTCTGGTTCCTGGACCGGATGGACCCGGGGATGAGCACCTACAACAACTTCTCCGCCGTTCGCCTGGAGGGGGAGCTGTGCCGGGAAGCACTCCGCGACGCGCTCCACGCACTCCTCGAGCGCCACGAGGCGCTCCGCACCACCTTCCTGGAGCACGACGGCAGCCCGGTCACGGTGGTGGCCCCCTCCCCCGACCTCCGCCTGGACTTCCGGGATCTCTCCGGGCTCGCCGCAGGAGAGCGGGAGGGCACGGCGCTCCGCCAGGCCGGGGAGGAGGCCGCGCGCCCCTTCGACCTGTCGGAGGGCCCGCTCTTCCGCGCCCTCCTGCTCCGGCTGGACGAGCGGGTGCATCTGCTGGTGGTCACCGTCCACCACATCGTCTCGGACGGGTGGTCGGTGGGTGTGCTGACGCGGGAGGTTCCGGAGTTCTACGCCGCCTCCCGCGAGGGCCGCCCTCCCGCGCTCCCCCGACTGCCGGTGCAGTACCCCGACTACGCCGCCTGGCAGCGGGCGTGGCTGGAGAGCGGGGCGGTGGATGCGCAGATGGAGTACTGGCGGGCGGCGCTCGCCAGGAGCGACGCGGTGCTCGAGCTCCCGACCGACCGGCCGCGACCTCCGGTGCAGAGCTACCGCGGCGCGGTTGAGCGCTTCGTCCTGCCCGCGGGGCTGCGCGACCGCCTGCGCGCGGTGGGACAGCGGGAAGGGGCCACCCTCTTCATGACGCTCCTGGCGGGGCTGCAGTGCCTCCTGCACCGCTACACCGGCCAGACCGGCTTCGTGATCGGCTCCCCGATCGCCGGCCGGACGCGCTCCGAGCTGGAGGGGCTGATCGGCCTCTTCGCCAACACCCTGGCGCTCCGCGCCGACCTTTCCGGAGACCCTCCCTTCCGCGAGCTCCTGGGGCGCGTGCGGGAGTCCACCCTGGGCGCGTACCAGCACCAGGACCTCCCCTTCGAGCGGCTGGTGGAGGCGCTGCGGATCGAGCGCGACCTCGCCCGCACCCCGCTCTTCCAGGTGATGTACGTGCACCAGGGCGC
>DATAAL010000559.1:0-29222 GCA_036260145.1 Longimicrobiaceae bacterium
GATCTCCACGAGGACGGCCTGCGTCGTCACCAACTGCGTGCGCGCCTCCACCATCTGGCGGGAGACCGCGGTGGCGGTCGCGTGGTGCTGGTCCTGCGGGACGAGCAGCGCAATCACGTAGGACGTGTCCAGGAAGACCCGCGGCGGCAGCGCGCCTGGCGGGGTGGGCACTACTGCGCCCGCTCCTGCTCGTCCGCGGCCACGTACTCCTCCCACCGCTCCGAGAAGTCCGCGGGACCCTCGACCTGCAAGCTCTGCGCGAGCTGGAGGAACGTGCTTGCCTGGGGCTCCGCCGGCGAGGACTCCCGAATCGTCACCTCGACGGAAACGTGCAGCGGAAGCTCGACCGGCTCGTCCAGCCGGAGCACCGTTGGTTCTTCCAGTACGCCCCGTACCGTCCTGGTCATTTCTGCTCCTTTCGCTGGCGGGTCCGTCGCGCACGTCAGCACGCCTAGGAACCAATATACACCGCCGACGAGCCAGAAGTACCCGGGCACCCATCCGGGTCCACTGAGTCCGCCCACCATCCGCGTCTCCAGATGAGGTAGAACGCTCCGGCACATCCCCAGGTACGTCTGCTTGGGGGGGGAAACGTGAATGCAGGATACGTATCGGTGCTAGCGCACCGATACCGCCCGGCCGCTACGCGGCGGGCGAGCCCCATTCGCGCTGCGCGCTCAAGGGGAGGGGAGGCCACCCGCAACCCACGGATGGGCGTATGTCCGAGGACCTGGCGAAACTGAAGCGGCGCCGGCTGGCCAGGGATTACCCGGTTGCGTTCTTCGTCCGCGCGACGGAGCAGGAAGCCGCAAGGATCCGTGAGAACGCCGCGACGGCCCGGCGGCCCCTGTCGCGCTTCCTGGCCGAAGCAGGGACCAGGACGGACGGGAAGGCACCGCCCGACGTGGACGAGATCCGGCAGGAGCGAGCGCGGGAGTATGGAGGTGCTCGAAGGGCTGATGTTCCATTTGCGGAAGGCGGGGATCAACCTCAACCAGCTCGCGCACCGGGAGAACGCGGCAGACCTGGGCGGTGCGGCCCCGCCTCCGGCAGATGCGGAGATCGAGGAAGCTACACAAGCGATCAGGGAGGTAGTCCGGCTGATCCGTGACCGCATGGTGCCACCTGAGCTGGCGCACAGACGACGTGCTGGTTGATGTACCGCGTATTGGATTCCACGTGGAGTCAACACGTGGGCTACAGCCGTCCCCACCGCTCCTGGCCGATGCGCACCCAATCTGGAACCGGCACTCCCGCCCTCTCGAAGACATCCGAGAACATCGCGAGTATTGTTCGCCATGCGTGCGGCTTCGCTTCGTCCGGGATGTTGTCCAGCGACCACTCGATTACGATGAGCATCAAGTCCAAAGTGAGACAGTCTTCGTCTTCATCTCATAGCTCCCTGCCGGTGTGGTTCCACCCTGATAGTTGGTGGACGGGGACACAGCCGAGCGGTAGCGTGCCGCATGACCCGCTACGATCCCGATCCTCCGTATGGTGCCGCGCTCAGGCAGCTCCGCCAGGCCCGCGGCCTCACCATCGAAGAGGCCGCCCGCCGCGGTGGAGTGACGGCCAACTACCTGGGCGACGTGGAGCGCGGGCAGCGCAACCCGACCATTCGCGTCGTCGGGCGTATACTCGCCGGCCTACGCGTCACATGGGCCGAGTTTGCCCAAGTCCTCAATGGTTCCTGACGGGCAGTCGCTTGCACCCTGATAGTTGGTGTAAGCTAAGGTTGCCGCACTGGCTTGGCAAGGGCATTCCTGCATTAGCTGCACCCTGATAATTGGTGGACGCTAGCATGGCATGGCGGTAGCGTCCCGCATGGCCCACTTCGACCCTGATCCCCCCTTCGGTGCTGTCCTTCGGCGGTTGCGCCAGGAGCGCGGCTTCACCATCGAGGAAGCTGCTCGGCGGGGGGGGCGTGACCACGAACTATCTGGGGGACGTGGAGCGCGGGCAGCGTAATCCGACGATGAAGGTCGTCGCGCGCATCCTCGCCGGCCTGCGTGTCACATGGGTGGAGTTCGCCCAGCTCCTTGAAAGCTGACCAATGGGGTTGAAGTCATCGGGTATGCCATTGCCACCGGCCCTTGTACACGCTCTGAAGCTCATCGCGAAGGAGAACTACAGCCTTGCGACGATCAGGAATGCTTTCATCTTTGCGGGGGCTCTCCCCGAGTGGCAGGATACGGCTCCCCACGGTGGCAGTCAGCGGGAAGAGGCTGTTCAGCAGTGGATCGATGGAATCAACAAACATGCTCCGCGCGAACTGGACCGTATCGTGTCTGGTGTCGTGGAAGACATGCTTGCTCGCGAGGATCTTGATCCTCAGCAGGTACAGCTCCTCAAAAGGCATGCAGGCAAGGTGGGCTACCTCGCAGGTGTGGCTGAGGGACCGGATCAGGTCCAATTCCCTTCCCAAATCAGTCGCCTTCTCGACCACCTGATAAGGCACTTCCGACGAGCTGAACGTCCGCTGCGCAACCGGCGGAAGGGCAAGCCACAGTTTGAGCTTGGTGATGAGTACGACGTGCAGGATCTTCTACATTCCCAACTTCGCGTATGGATTAGCGATATTCGCGCAGAGGAGTGGACTCCGAGCTACACGGGGAAAGCAAGTCGGATCGACTTCGTTTTGGCTGAGTATCGAATTGCCATCGAGGTTAAGTACGTTCGGGATGCCGGCCATGCCCGGCACGTAGGCCAAGAGCTGGAGATCGACATTGGGCACTACGTCGTTCATCCTCACGTCGATCAGTTGTGGATCGTTGTGTTCGACCAGCACGGCCACATTTCTAACCCGAAGGCACTTCGTGATTTAGGTGGCGTGCGGACGAACAATGACCGCCGCCTAGAAATTCGTTCCTATGTGGTCGGTGGGCACCACTCGCCCCCGGTAGTCAACGCGTAGATGCGAGAGCGCAGTTTACCGACACAAGCAGAGCCGATGTACGGCGCCCAATGATAACCATGGTAATTCGACCGCAACGCTTGCCCTGCGATCCGAGGTGTAAATTGATGGTGCAGGCTGCGCGGTATCGCTTGGAGCTGACGTGCAGGTTACGCGTGCCGGCTCGCACGAGGGCGGCGACCGCATCAAGCGTCGGCGACTTCTCGCCGCGCTTGATCTCGCCAATCTAGACACGGCTCAATTTCGCGAGAAAGTTGAGCCGCTCCTGCGACAGATCCGCCACCTCGCGTAGCTCCCAAATGACTTGGCAAAAGGTAACGGAAGAAGCGGAGCGTTCTCGCATGCGCCTATTCTCGCGAGAGCGGCGCGCAGGAGTCTACGAACTATTGCTGCCATATTTGATCCTCATGTAGTCGGCTGGTTGGACAACTCCTTTCAGATCTTGGGGGGAGCCGTGAGATGTTTCCTTGCTTCTCAAGTTTTAGATATTACCCTTGGGAGTGACAGGTCCAAGCAAGCCGGCTGTAATTTTCTAGGAGCGATAGGGCGAGCGTGTTGCTGGATTTCCATGTTGTCATTAGCTGCATTAGGGAAGTTCCCATGCGCCAGTGAACCAGCGAGTCGCTAATTGCAGATAATCAACGTTGAGCGCCGGGATTCCGGTGCCCATCAGGGGTGAGGCCTCTCTCCCCGAGATAATTCACGGCCAAATTAGGAGATAGAAGAATGCCTACCGTCGAGGAGTTATCAGCATTAATCGAGGAGATCAGGACCGTTGCAGTGCCTGTTGGTTCAGTGGTGGCTTACGTAGGTGAGATCACCGACGACGAAGGGATTGTGGAAGTGCGACCAGGGTGGTTGTTATGTAATGGCGCTGCCGTGAGAGACAGCGAGTTTCCAGCCCTGTTTGCAGTTATCCAAGCCTCACATGGCAACGGCCAAGAAAGTGACTTCCCCTTACCAGGTGCATCGTTCAACCTCCCGGATTATCGTGGATTGTTCTTGCGCGGTGTCAACGGGGCAAGAACCGGTCCTCTCAGTGATCCGGACACAAGCGGCATACCCGAGGAGATCGCCAATGAGCGGCGTCCACATAATCATCTCGGAGGCAACGTCGGCAATCGAGTAGGATCGGTGCAAGTAGACACTCTTCAAGATCACACACACGGTGTTTCGGATCCTGGGCACGCTCACATCGGTTCAGTAAATGCCGCACGCGAAGAGGGGCCGAACCGGTTCGATGCAGGCGATGGCCGAGGTGTAAATAACGGAGACCGCTCGCTAACCATCAACTCCAATACGACGGACGTCACAGTGACCGGGCCGAACAGCGGATCACACGGAGACGAGACTCGCCCTCGGAATGCGTATGTGCACTGGATAATCAGAGCGCGTTAGGTACTCTCCCTCAGATAGCAGAAGCCGCTACGAGTGCAGACACGCGCCGAGTAGGTCCGGAGGTGTCAACTGTGGAGTGCATTCTGCGCGGTTGCGCTTCAACTTCGGAGCAGGTTGTGCGCCCACCTACGTTTTGGCGTTTGCGCGTGCAGGCTGTAAGCCAGAGTTTCGGCCGTGGCACGCCTAATAAGAGTGTGAGACCGGGGCCGCAGTCGTGCTGCCGACGGTGGCCCCGCTCACTGTCCGTTCCACTGTCCATTGGGCCGAAGATCCCGCACCGAGGGGCTACGTTCGACGTGCAGGTTGCGCGTGCAGTCTAGGTGATTCCTCGGTTTTCGTGCAGGTTGCAGAGCGGGAGCCCCCGCCGGACATGCCTTCCAAGCTAAGGGTCGCGGGTTCGAGTCCCGTCTCCCGCTTTGCTGTAACCGATTGCCCCGGTGCCACTTGCGTGGTGTTGGGGTTTTCGTTTGCCCCCTTCGCCCCTCCTCTACTGTCCGTTCCGCTGCCCATCGGCCCGGCGTCGTCAGGCACGCATGGATCTTCCGTGCGCTCCTGGCTCGTCTGCCGTGTTCCTTAAAGAGCGAAGGAAGTCAGGGAAGTTGCAGCGTGTCTGCCGCATTCGCGTGAAGAACGCGCTGAAGTCGTTGTCGGTCTCGTCCCACGGCATGAGGACCACGTCCGCGGCCCTGTCGGCCTCCGTCTGGCAGGGGTTCCCGTCCGGGCCGAACCGGGTGACGAGGTGCGGCTGGAAGGTGTCGGGTGTGATCCACTTCCCGATGGTCTCCGGCGAGTGCCGGGGATCGATGACGAGGTCGTAGGCGCCGCCGCGCAGCACCGTCTCCGTCCCGTTCAGGAGGGCGGCCTCTTGCACGCTCCGCGCCCATGCCGCGATCGGCGTCACGGCGGGAGCCTGCCCAGCAGGTCCCGCGCGCCCGCATGATCGGGGTCCACCTCGCGCAGCGCTGCCAGCGCCGTTCGCGACTTCTCGTTCTGCCGGGTCAGCACATACGCGGTGGCGAGCCGGAAGAGGATGTCGGGGTCGCGGGGAGCCCGCGCTCGCGCCCGCTCCAGGGCGGGAATCGCCTCCGCGGCCGCGAGCGTGAGGAGGATGGGCTCGTTCCCCGGAGCGAGCTGGGCCGCCCTCCGGAGATACTGGACCGCGGCCGGCTGGTCGTTCCGCTGCAGGAGCAGCACGCCGATGAGCTGCGCGGTCTCCGCGGTCTCCTCGCGCGTGTACGCCGCGCGGGCGTAACGCAGCGCCTCGTCGCGGCGGCCCAGGGAGAGCGCGATTCGTCCCGCATCCAGGAGCGGCTCGGCCTCCGCCCGGTACTCCTGCGCCATGGCTCGCGCCACGCGCAGAGCCCCTTCCGGGTCGCCCGCCCGCTCGTAGTGGCTCTTCAGCCTGTCCATCGCCTCCGGCCAGGGGAGCGTCCCCCGCACCACCTCCTGCGCCAGCGCCTCCTCGACCGTCCGCGGCCTCAGCGTGTCCACGGTCGGGGTGACGGTCCTTCCGGCCGGCTGGAATGGCCACCCGGCGAGCAGGCGGTCCACCCGGAAGAGACCCACCAGCGAATCGACGGGGGTCACGGGGATCTCCCGCCGGGCCTGCGCCGCCGGGACAGCCTCCTCCCAGGAACCGATCATCCCCCTCTTCCGCAGCGACTCGTAGAAGGCGTCGGCGATGAGGAAGTAGCCCTCCAGGTTCGGGTGGAGGTGCTCCAGCATCAGGGAGCGGCCCACGGCTCCCCCTGGGGAGGCGCGTTCCAGCGCTCGCTGCGTCTCGACCACCGTGGCGCCGTGCCGGGCGGCCTCCTCGCGGATGATCCGGTTGATCGCCTCGGGCGCGCGGAAGCGAAGCTGGTCGCGCTCCTTCGCGGCCCGGTAATACCAGCGCGCGCGCGTGGAGTCACCGCGCGAGTCGAAGAGCTTCCCCATCGCGTGGAAGGCGGCCGCCGCCGTGCCGTCGACGCGAACCGCCGTCCGGAGCGCTCTCTCCGCAGCGCGCGCATCACCCCGCTCCAGTGCCGCCAGGCCGGCTCGGTAGCTCCGCCACCACCCGGCGGAATCGGCGCCGGGCGCGAAGCCGGTGACGAACGGCTCCTGGTCCCGCTCGTTGCTGGCCACCGTACCGATGAAGACGGGGATCCCGCGCGTGCTGTATCGCGACAGCAGCTCGCCTAGGTTGGCCCGGAACTGCTCCAGCCCCTCCCGGTAGAGACCGGAGCCGAGGGGGATCCTCTGCTCACCCGCCAGGAGCTCCATCACCGTCCCCGGTGCGGCCCCCGTGTCCCGCCGCTTCAGCGCCCCGCTCCCGGCCGCGATGGCGTGGTCCAGCAGCTGGAAGATGCGCAGGCGGCTGAGGGCCAGGTACGCCCGGATCAGAGGCCGCCGGCGACCGGCCGAGCGAGTCGAGCCGACGCCGAAGACGCCGTAATACTCGTTGTGGCCGGTATAGATCAGCACCGCGTCCGGACGCTGCGCGATGATCTCGTCGGCCAGGTCGAGGAGAGTGTAGGAGTTGATGGCGGTGAGGGCGGTGTTGACGACCTCGATGTCCCGGTCCGGGAAGGTGGCCTGGAGCCGCTGGGCGAGCATCCGGGAGGGCGCCCCGCCGTGCCGGTACGGGAACCCGGCTGCCGAGGACTCGCCCTGGAACACGATGCGGAAGGTCGCTGGCCCCCGTCTCGCGCGGAAAGCGTCGAGGTGCGGCAGCGGGGTGAGGGTCCGGTCGCGGAAGTACCGTCGGGCGACCTCCGGGTTGGGAACGAGATATTCCGGATGCGGAGACGTCACGAAGAGGGGGTAGGAGCCGCCGTAGCTGCCCAGCCGCAGCGCCAGCTCCAGCAGCAGGAGGAGGAGCCAGGGGAGGACGAGCATGACGCCCGTGTACAGACGGCGACGGCGCGGCGAGAGCGCGGGCAGCGCGGGCGAAGGCGGCGCGGGCCGCTTGGGTCTCCTGGCCATGGAAAGGGGAAGGGGTGAACGGGGTGCAAAGAGCCCACGGGCCCCGCCGTTTTGGCCGGTCCGAGGAGTTGACACGCGAAGCGGCCGCTGATATTATACTTTTCTTGCCCGCGACCCCTGGGACACGTGCATCCATGCATGGCACCCACGCGGGTGGAAGGTGTACGGAGCCTTGCCGGACGGAGTGCCGGCAGGGTCTCCGTTCGTTGTTCGGGTCCAGGCGGACCCCAGCGGGGGACCGGGCTCACGTAGCTCAGCCGGCAGAGCACTTCCTTGGTAAGGAAGAGGTCACGGGTTCGAGTCCCGTCGTGAGCTCTTGCGAGCCTCCAGTCGTCTCACTCCCTACCGGGACCAGTATCGGAAATGGCCAAGGCTAAGTTTGAGCGGACGAAGCCGCACGTCAACGTCGGCACGATCGGGCACGTGGACCACGGCAAGACCACGCTGACGGCTGCCATCACGCGCGTCCAGGCGGCCAAGGGGCTGGCCGACTTCGTCAGCTTCGACAACATCGACAAGGCGCCCGAGGAGCGCGCCCGCGGGATCACCATCTCCACGGCGCACGTGGAGTACCAGACGGAGAAGAGGCACTACGCGCACGTCGACTGTCCGGGGCACGCCGACTACGTGAAGAACATGATCACGGGGGCGGCGCAGATGGACGGCGCCATCCTGGTGGTCTCGGCGGCGGACGGGCCGATGCCGCAGACGCGCGAGCACATCCTGCTGGCACGGCAGGTGAACGTGCCCTACATCGTGGTCTTCATGAACAAGGTCGACATGGTCGACGACCCGGAGTTGCTGGAGCTGGTGGAGCTGGAGGTGCGCGAGCTGCTGAGTGAGTACGACTTTCCGGGGGACGAGATCCCGATCATCAAGGGCTCGGCGCTGAAGGCGCTGGAGTCGGGGGATCCGAACTCGGAGTGGGGGCAGAAGATCACGGAGCTGATGGACGCGGTCGACAGCTACATTCCGGAGCCGGTGCGGGAGATCGACAAGCCGTTCCTGATGCCGGTGGAGGATGTGTTCTCGATCACGGGGCGGGGCACGGTGGCGACGGGGCGGATCGAGCGTGGGGTGATCAAGGTCGGCGACACGGTGGAGCTGGTGGGCTTCGGGGCGGAGAAGAGCACGACGGTGACGGGGGTGGAGATGTTCCGCAAGCTGCTGGACGAGGGGCAGGCGGGGGACAACGTGGGGCTGCTGCTGCGGGGGGTGGGGAAGGACGAGATCGAGCGGGGGATGGTGCTGGCGAAGCCGAAGACGATCACGCCGCACACGAAGTTCAAGGCGGAGGTGTACGTGCTGACCAAGGAGGAGGGGGGCCGCCACACGCCCTTCTTCAACGGGTACCGGCCGCAGTTCTACTTCCGCACGACGGACGTGACGGGGACGGCGAACCTGCCGGAGGGGGTGGAGATGGTGATGCCGGGGGACAACGTGCAGATGACGGTGGAGCTGATCACGCCGATCGCGATGGAGAAGGAGCTGCGGTTCGCGATTCGGGAGGGGGGGCGCACGGTAGGGGCTGGCGTCGTCACCGAGATCGTCGACTGAAGCTGGATACCATACCGGCAGGCGGTGGCCGGGCTCACGCCCTCCCGCCGCCTGCCTGGCTGCATAGGAGACCAGGACCATGCGCGACAAGGTCATCCTCGCCTGCACCGAGTGCAAGGAGAGGAACTACAACAAGACGAAGAACAAGCGGAAGCACCCGGAGCGTGTCGAGTACCGCAAGTACTGCCCGCGGTGCAAGAAGCACATGCCGCACAAGGAAACCAAGTAGTCGTCACTCCGGCGGCGGGCGGTCGAGGGGAAGGGCGCTGGTGCACGGCCCTTCTTTTCGTCCCTGCCGGCCTTGCATCGTCAATCGTTTACTTGTCCGCGCATGGCTGAAACGACCCGCAACACCGCCTTCGACTTCGCCCGCGAGGTGCGCGACGAGGTCAAAAAGGTGAGCTGGCCCGACCGGGCACAGCTCAAGGAGTCCACAGTCGTGATCGTCGCCTTCGTGGCGATCGTCGCGTTCCTGATCTTCCTCATAGACCTCGGGGTGCGTGGGGCGTTGAGCCTCGTGCAGTCCTTGTTCGGGGGGTGACGGATGGGTGAGGCGAGGTGGTACGCGATCCAGACGTACTCCGGGCACGAGAACAAGGTCCAGCGCCTGATCCAGCGCCGGATCGACGAGGAGCAGGGGGAGCCGGAGGAGAAGCAGATCCAGGAGGTCCTGGTCCCTACCCAGGAGGCCGTGGAGATCCGGAACGGGAAGAGGGTCTCGGTCACCCGGCGTCTGTATCCGGGATACGTCCTGGTGAAGATGGTGTACAACCAGCGGACCGCCCACCTGATTAGCAGCATCCAGGGGGTTCTCAAGTTCCTGGGTACCGGAGCCGAGCCGCAGCCGCTCCGCGACGAGGAGCTGAACAAGATCCTCGGGCTGGAGGCCGAGACGGTCGGCGCCGAGGAGAGCGTCGCCGAGCCGATCCCCTTCACCGTCGGTCAGGTCGTGGAGGTCATCGAGGGGCCGTTCAACGACTTCAGCGGGACGGTGCAGGAGGTCTACCCCGACAAGGGGAAGGTCAAGGTCGAGGTTTCGCTCTTCGGCCGCCCCACCAGCATCGAGCTGGACTACACGCAGCTTAAGGGTTACTGAGGCCGAGCCATGGCGAAGAAAGTCACCGGTTTCATCAAGCTCCAGGTTCCTGCCGGGGCCGCCAACCCCGCGCCCCCGGTCGGCCCGGCGCTGGGTCAGCACGGCGTGAACATCATGGAGTTCTGCAAGCAGTTCAACGCGCGCACCCAGGGCCAGCCGGGGATGATCATCCCCGTGGAGATCACGGTGTATGCGGACCGCTCCTTCACCTTCATCACCAAGACCCCGCCCGCGGCGGTCCTGCTGAAGAAGGCGGCGGGGCTGGACAAGGGTTCGCCCACGTCCAACCGCACCAAGGTCGGCCGGGTCACCCGCGACCAGGTGCGGCAGATCGCCGAGACCAAGATGCCCGACCTGAACGCGGTCGACATCGAGGGGGCGATGGCGCAGATCGCCGGCACCGCGCGCTCCATGGGGATCGAGATCGTCGACTGAGTCGACGGATACGGGAGCAGTGCGGGCGCAGCGGGGGGTCTCCCGTCCTCCATCCAACAATGCGCTCGGGTCCAGGCACCACCGCTGGCGATAGGCGACGCCCGGTGGGAGGACCGTTTCTCAGAATCGCCTGAGGGGGTACATGCCTAAGCACGGAAAGAAGTTCCGCGAGGCACAGTCCCGCGTCCCCGAAGGGGCGACGCACCAGCCCGCCGAGGCTGTGACCCTCGTCAAGGACCTGGCGTTCGCCAAGTTCGACGAGACGGTCGAGGTGTCCGTCCGCCTGGGGGTCGATCCGCGCCACGCGGATCAGATCGTCCGCGGGGCCGTCGTTCTTCCCCATGGCACAGGGAAGACCGCTCGTGTGCTGGTGATCGCCCAGGGCGACAAGGCACGGGAGGCGGAGGAAGCGGGCGCCGACTTCGTCGGCGTGGAGTATGTGCAGAGAATCAAGGACGGGTGGCTCGACTTCGACGTCGTGGTCGCCACGCCGGACGTGATGGGGCAGGTGGGGCAGCTCGGCCGGATCCTCGGTCCGCGCGGCCTGATGCCCACCCCGAAGGCCGGCACCGTGACCTTCGACGTCGCGAAGGCCGTCCGGGAGATCAAGGCGGGTAAGATCGAGTTCCGCGTGGACCGCACGGGGAACGTCCATGCGCCGATCGGCAAGGTGAGCTTCGAGCCCAACAAGCTCGAGGAGAACCTGGCGGCGTTCATGGACACCGTGATCCGCGCGAAGCCGAGCGCCGCCAAGGGTCAGTACGTCCGCAGCGTGACGGTCTCCAGCACCATGGGGCCCGGGGTGGCGGTCGACCAGAACCTCTACCGGCGGGGCTGAGCCATGAAGAAAGAGCTGAAGAGTACCGTCATCGAGGAGCTCAACCAGAAGCTCGACGGGGTCAGCGCGTTCTACCTGACGGACTTCACAGGGATGAACGTGAAACAGATCACCGAGTTCCGCTCCCGGCTGCGCAAGCAGGGCGTGGAGTACGTGGTGGTCAAGAACACGCTCGCGCAGCGTGCCCTTTCGGGGCTGGAACTCCCGGACATCGCCGGCTACTTCGCCGGCCCCACCGGCCTGGTGATCGGGCGCGAGGACGCCGTCGCCGCGGCCCGGGTCCTCCGGGACTTCGCCCGGGAGTTCGGTGACCGCCCCGCCATCAAGGTCGGGGTGGTGGACGGCAGGCCGTTCGATGCCGACCAGGTGAGGCAGCTCGCCGACCTGCCGCCGCGTGAGGTCCTCCTCGCGCAGATCGCGGGTGGGCTGCAGGCCCCCATGGCCCGCCTCGCTGGCGGGATGAGTCAGCTGCTCGCCGGGTTCGCGCGGGCGGTGGATGCGCTTCGCCAGCAGCGCGAGGGCGCTGGTTCGTAACTCGCGCCGCGGCCGCTCCCCGTGGGAGCGGTCCGACAGCAGGCGCTTTCCCGGCCGCTCGCGGGACCGGATTCGGTCCCGTCGGTCGATACAACCTTGGTTTTCACAACGTACGTACTGAGAATAGGAGCCCAAAATGGCGACCACGCTTACCCGTGACGAGCTGCTCGACGCGATCGGCAACATGACCGTTATCGAGCTCGCCGACTTTGTGAAGGCGTTCGAGGAGAAGTTCGGTGTCACCGCTGCCGCCCCGGTGGCGGCTGCCGCCGCTCCGGCCGCCGGCGGCCCCGCCGCCCCGGCCGTCGAGGAGAAGACCGAGTTCGACGTCGTCCTCACCTCGGCCGGTGAGAAGAAGATCCAGGTCATCAAGGTGGTGCGCGAGCTCACCGGTCTGGGCCTCAAGGAGGCGAAGGACCTGGTCGACGGCGCTCCGAAGGCCGTCAAGGAGGGCGTGTCCAAGGAGGAGGCCGAGGCCATGAAGGCCAAGCTCGAGGAGCAGGGCGCTGCCGTCGAGCTGAAGTAGGACTGACTCCGGTCCGCTCGCGGGGCCTCCAGGGGGAAACCTCCCTGGGGGCCCTTCGGGTCCGGACCCGGAGAGGGATCGAGGGTCTCACAGCGGGCGGAGAACCCGCGGCCGCGATCCCGCCTCAGTCCCTTCTGCTGGACGGCTCATGACGCGCAGGCCGCTGCGAAATCGCGGAGATCACGTCACCCCGCCGAGCCTTTCGGTTGGGGGTGTTCGCGCTTGGTTTCTTTTCCACGCACGCTGAGAGGGAGACCCACTTGGCAACGCAAGAAAAAACGATCGTCTCCTTCGCCAAGCTGACCTCGGGGATGGAGCTTCCCAACCTCCTCGACGTCCAGCTGCGCGCTTTCGAGACACTCCTGCAGACCGATGCCGCCGCCCGCGAGCGGGAGGACGTCGGGCTGGAGCGGGTCTTCAACGAGATCTTCCCCATCACAGACGTGAACGGGAACTTCTCGCTGGAGTTCGTCCGCTACACGCTGGGTGAGCCGAAGTACGACATGGAAGAATGCATGGAGCGCGACATGACGTACGCGGCTCCGCTCAAGGCCACTCTCCGGCTCGTCGTATGGGAGGACGCTGGCGACGAGCGCCGCCCCAAGGACATCATCGAGAAGGAGGTCTACCTCGGCGACCTCCCGGTGCTGACGCCGCTGGGGACCTTCATCATCAACGGGGCGGAGCGGGTGATCGTCTCCCAGCTCCACCGCTCTCCAGGCGTGGTGTTCGAGGAGAACATCCACCCCAACGGATCCAAGCTGTACAGCGCGCGGATCATCCCGTTCCGCGGCTCGTGGGTCGAGTTCACCATCGACATCCACGACGTCATCGCGGTCCACATCGACAAGAAGAAGAAGTTCCCGGCCACCGCGCTGCTGCGTGCCGTCGGGTACTCCCGGGATGCGGACATCCTGGGGCTCTTCTTCCAGCGCGAGACGGTCCCGGTCGCCTCGTTGGAGCGCGAGACCACGCGCGAGAGCCGGCGCGGCGAGACCTTCCAGGGCTTCCTGGCGGAGGACGTCCTCGACCCGGCGGCGGTCGGGCCCGAGGGTCCGCGGCTGTACCGCGACGCGGTGGTCCCCGGGACCGGGGAGGTCATCGAGCGGGGGACGCGCCTCTCCGCCGAGGTGTTCGCGTCGCTGCGCGCGGCCGGGGTGTCCTTCATCCCCGTGCCCTCCGCCCACTTCCTGGGCCGCGCCGGGGACGAACTCTCCTCCGAGCTGGTGGGGCGGCTCCTACGTGCAGGCGTCGAGGAGGTCCCGATCTTCCGGGCCGGGCAGCACGGCGCCACCACTCTCCGCGCCACGCTGGCCAAGGACCCGACCCGCGGGACGCTCGACTCGCTCTTCGCGATCCACAACCTGATCCGCCCGGGGACCGCCCCGGCGCCGGACGCCTGGACCGAGGAGGAGTACTTCGAAGCGGGCGACCAGATCGTCCACATCGCGGACTTCCTGAGCGCGTGGGCGGAGCGTGACGGGCAGGCCAGCGACCTGATCACCCGCGACTCGCAGCGCTCCGCCGAGGAGCGCATGGTCCGCTTCGCCCAGGAGCGGGGGATCCGCTACGTCTGGGAGAGCCACCGCGACGAGCGCATGGAGAAAGCCGGTCGCGGCGGGCGCGTGCTGGTGTACGAGCTGAACCGGGTGGTGCAGGTGTACTCCGCGGTGTGGCGCCTCCTCTTCCAGCCGCGCGCTGCGCTGGTGGTGTCCGGGGCGCTGAACGGCGACAACGCCGGCGCGCGCTCGGACTACAGCGAGTACACGGAGGAGGCGCTCAACAAGCGCTACGACCTGGGGCGCGTCGGACGCTACAAGATCAACCAGCGCCTGGCCGAGGCCTTCGCCCAGCTCGGGTTTGCCACGCCGCCCGCCGGGATGACCGCGCTCACCGCGCAGGACGTGCTGGCGATCCTCCTGCAGCTGGTGGACCTCCACGAGGGGCGCGGCGCCACGGACGACATCGACCACCTGGGGAACCGGCGCGTCCGCTCGGTGGGCGAGCTGATCGCCAACCAGTTCTCGGTGGGCCTGTCGCGCATGGCGCGCCTGGTGCGCGAGCGGATGTCGATCGTGTCCGACGCGGACAAGATCAACATCGACGACCTTGTCAACGCCCGGACGGTGTCCGCGGTGATCCAGCAGTTCTTCGGGTCGTCGCAGCTAAGCCAGTTCATGGATCAGACCAACCCACTGGCGGAGATGACGCACAAGCGCCGGCTCTCCGCGCTGGGGCCGGGCGGTCTGACCCGTGAGCGCGCGGGCTTCGAGGTGCGCGACGTGCACTACTCGCACTACGGGCGCATGTGCCCGATCGAGACCCCGGAAGGTCCGAATATCGGTCTGATCAACTCGCTGACCACCTATTCGCGGATCAACGATCTCGGCTTCATCGAGACGCCGTACCGCAAGGTGGTGCGCGCGGTGGTCCGCTACCCCGCCCGCGCCAAGCTGACCGAGGCCGTCCGGGTGGTGATCGGCGAGCGGGCCAGGGTGTTCGCCAAGAAGGGGGAGGAGATCGACGCGGCGCGCGGGCGCGAGGTGTTCCGCCAGATGATCGTGGGCGCCGAGCTGGCGGAGGACGTCCCGGACTGGAGTGCCCTCTTCCCGCAGATGCTGGCGGCGGAGGTCCCGCAGTCGGAGTGGGACCAGGCCATCCTCCGGCTTCCGGTCCTCGCCCGGCGCGGAGAGCGGATCACGGAGGAGCTGGCGCAGCGCATCGCCGATCAGCCGGTCAACCTGGTGCGGGTGGTGTCCCGCCGGGCGGGTGCCGCAGCGCGCGGGGTGGCTCCGGAGGCGATCCGCAACCCGCTCTCGCTCCCGGTGCGGGTCTTCCAGCCGCGTACCGCGGCGGTGCTCGCCGTTCCCGGGACGGTGCTGACCGGAGAGGTGGTGGAGCGGCTGTACGCCCTCCAGCTGGAGGGGCTCGCTCCCCTCCCGGTGGACGAGGACGACGAGACGCCGGAGCCGGTGGGGTTGGAGTACACGGACGGGGTGCCGGCGCTGGGGTCGGACACCGACGTGGGGCGCTACCCCATCCCGGCTACCTCCGAGCTCACCCGCGTCACACCGGTGGTGACGAGGATCGTGGCCTGGCTCTCCGCCAACGAAGAGGAGAACGCCCGGATCGCGCAGGCCAACGCGCCGCTGGACGCCGGCGGCACCTTCACCAACGAGTTCGTGCTGTGCCGTGAGCGGGGCGACTTCCCGCTCCTGCGCCCGGACGAGATCGACTTCATGGACGTGGCGCCCGACCAGCTGGTGTCGGTGGCGGCGGCGCTGATTCCGTTCCTGGAGCACGACGACGCCAACCGCGCGCTGATGGGCTCCAACATGCAGCGCCAGGCCGTCCCGCTCCTCTTCCCGGATGCCCCGCTGGTGGGGACCGGGCTGGAGGCGGTGGTGGCGACGGACTCAGGCGCGGTGGTGGTCGCGCGGCGTGGCGGTATGGTTCGCGAGGTCACGGCCGACCACATCGTGGTGGATGCCGGGATGACGGGGGCTGCCAACTCGGACGAGCCGTTGCGGCGGCTGGCGCAGTTCGACCGCTACCGCATGAAGAAGTACTGGCGGACCAACCAGGACACCGCCATCAACCAGCGCCCCCTGGTCCGCAAGGGCCAGGTGGTGGAGCGCGGCCAGGTGCTCGCGGACGGCGCCTCCACCGACACCGGGGAGCTGGCCCTGGGCCGGAACCTGCTGGTGGCGTTCATGCCCTGGTACGGGCACAACTTCGAGGACGCCATCGTGCTTTCCGAGAAGCTGGTGAAGGACGACGTCTACACCTCCATCCACATCCAGGAGCTGGAGCTCCAGGTCCGCGACACCAAGCGGGGGATGGAGGAGATCACGCGCGAGATCCCCAACGTCGCCGAGGAGTCGCTGGTGGACCTCGACGAGCGCGGGATCGTGCGGATCGGCGCCCGGGTCAAGGCGGGCGACATCCTGGTCGGGAAGATCACCCCGAAGGGGGAGACGGAGCTCTCTCCGGAGGAGAAGCTCCTCACCGCGATCTTCGGCGAGAAGGCCAAGGACGTGAAGGACTCGTCGCTCAAGGTCCCGCCGGGCGTCGAGGGGACGGTGATCGACGTCAAGATCTTCTCCCGCCGGATCGACGACCCGATCCTGGAGAAGGAGCGGGGCCAGAAGATCGGCGAGCTGCGCTCCAACGAGCGCTCGGAGATCCTGCGCATCTCGGAGGCGCGCGACGAGGAGATCAAGGAGCTGATCCGCGGGAAGCAGGTCGCCCTCTTCCTGAAGCGCGGCACCGTGGAACCCTTCTTCAACGAGGGGACGGAGCTCACGGACGAGGTGGTGAACGGGCTGGACCTGGGCGAGATCGACCTGACTACCCTCAAGGTCACCGACCGCCCGACCAACGAGCAGCTCCGCCGCCTGATCGACGAGAGCAAGCGCCGCATCGAGCGGGTCCGCCAGAAGACGGAGGACCAGATCGACAAGGTGTTCCAGCCCGACGAGCTCCCGCCGGGCGTGGTCCAGCTGGTGAAGGTGTACCTGGCCGAGAAGCGCAAGATCTCGGTCGGTGACAAGATGGCCGGCCGCCACGGGAACAAGGGGATCATCGCCCGGATCGTCCCGGAGGAGGACATGCCGTTCCTCCCCGACGGCACTCCGGTCGATGTCTGCCTCAACCCGCTCGGCGTCCCCAGCCGGATGAACGTGGGGCAGATCCTGGAGACGCACCTGGGGTGGGCGGCGCGCGTCCTCGGCTTCGAGGCCAAGACGCCGGTCTTCCAGGGCGCCTCCGAGGACGAGATCGGGACCCTGCTGCGGGTGGCGGGGGTCACGTGGGCGCGGCAGGCGCTGGGCATCACCGCCGAGCCGCCGGCCTTCGACAAGGACGAGGTGAGGGTGCTGGTGGCGGCGGCGCACGCGGCCGAGGCCGCATCCGCGGGCGAGGCGCGCCCCGAAGCGGGGATCGGCCGCTCCGTGGACCGGCTCCTCAACGCGCCGGGGACCCCGGAGGAGATCCGCGACAAGCTGCGGGACCTGGGCCGGTACCTGGTCGCCGCGGCCCACGAAGTCTCGGAGCGGGGCGAGGGCTCGTTCGAGACCGACTTCCCCGCCGCCGCGGCCCTCGCGGCCTCCACGACGGGAGAGGGGCTCAACGCCACCATCGAGGAGCACATGCTGCGTGCCGGGCTCACCCCCGGCGGGAAGGTGTGGCTCCGCGACGGGCGGAGCGGGCAGCAGTTCGAGTCGCCGGTCACGGTGGGCGCGATCTACATGCTCAAGCTCTCGCACCTGGTGGACGACAAGATCCATGCGCGGTCCATCGGGCCGTACTCCCTGGTCACGCAGCAGCCGCTCGCCGGGAAGGCGCAGTTCGGTGGCCAGCGGTTCGGGGAGATGGAGGTGTGGGCGCTGGAGGCGTACGGGGCGGCTCACACCCTGCAGGAGATCCTGACGGTCAAGTCGGACGACGTGAACGGTCGCTCGCGGGTGTACGAGGCGATCGTGAAGGGGGAGAACCTCCCCGAGCCGGGGCTTCCCGAGAGCTTCAACGTTCTCGTCAAGGAGCTCCAGGCGCTGGGGATCTCGGTCACGCTCGGTAGCTGAGGGTGGGCAGTGGGTTGCGAAAGGGATCGTGACCCGGAGGGCGGAGACGCCGGGGTGTAGTTTCCCGGCGGCTCCGGTCGCTTAGACACGGTTGTATCGTGTCTTAGCGACTAGAGCCCGGTCCCGGCGCAGCCGGGATTCGCCCAAATCGTCGTCAGCCCGAAAACCGAAGCCGGACACACCATCATAGATAAGGGGACCCAAGCATGATCGACTTTCCCCGCACGCGCGAGACACGGTCGCAGGACTTCAACTACATCCAGGTGAAGCTCGCGTCCCCGGAGGAGATCCGGGGGTGGAGCTTCGGCGAGGTGACCAAGCCGGAGACGATCAACTACCGCTCCTTTAAGCCGGAGCGGGATGGTCTCTTCTGCGAGCGGATCTTCGGTCCGGTGAAGGACTGGGAGTGCCACTGCGGAAAGTTCAAGCGGATCCGCTTCCGCGGACACATCTGCGACAAGTGCGGAGTCGAGGTGACGCTCTCCAAGGTGCGCCGCGAGCGGATGGGGCACATCGAGCTGGCCGTGCCCGTCGCGCACATCTGGATGTTCAAGACGCTCCCGTCGCAGATGGGCTACCTCCTGGGGATGACCCTGCGCGACCTGGAGAAGGTGATCTACTACGCCGCGTACGCGGTGATCAACCCCGGGAACCAGGACGCCAAGCCCGCGCAGCTCCTGGAGGAGGAGGAGTACCTCCAGCTCCGTGAGAAGGCCCGCGAGGAGGGCGACGAGGCGTTCTCCGCGGACATCGGCGCGACGGCCATCCGGACGCTCCTCCGGGAGATCGACGTGGACGTCTTGGCCGAGGAGCTGCGCGCTCAGGTCGCCACGGAGACCTCGCAGCACCGCAAGAAGCTGGTGCTGAAGCGGCTCAAGGTGATCGACGCCATCCGCAATTCCGGCGCGACCCCATCCGAGCGGAACCGGCCGGAGTGGATGATCCTGGACGTGGTCCCGGTGATTCCGCCCGACCTGCGTCCGCTGGTGCCGCTGGACGGCGGGCGCTTCGCCACGTCGGACCTGAACGACCTGTACCGGCGCGTCATCAACCGGAACAACCGGCTCAAGAAGCTGATGGAGATGCGCGCCCCCGAGGTGATCCTCCGGAACGAGAAGCGCATGCTCCAGGAGGCGGTGGACGCCCTCTTCGACAACGGGCGCCGCACCAAGGCGATCCGCGGCCGTGGCAAGCGTCCGCTCAAGTCGCTCTCCGACATGTTGAAGGGGAAACAGGGGCGCTTCCGCCAGAACCTGCTCGGAAAGCGCGTGGACTACTCCGGCCGCTCGGTCATCGTGGTGGGCCCGGAGCTGAAGCTGCACCAGTGCGGCCTCCCCAAGGCTATGGCGGTGGAGCTCTTCAAGCCCTTCATCATCCATGAGCTGGAGAAGCGCGGCGAGGCGGAGACGGTGAAGCGCGCCAAGAAGATCGTGGAGCGCGACGACCCGCGGGTGTATGAGGTGCTGGAGGACATCATCCGCGACCACCCCGTGCTCCTGAACCGCGCGCCCACGCTGCACCGCCTGGGGATCCAGGCGTTCGAGCCGGTGCTGGTGGAGGGGAAGGCGATCCGCATTCACCCGCTGGTCTGCGCAGCGTTCAATGCCGACTTCGACGGCGACCAGATGGCGGTGCACGTCCCGCTCTCCTTCGAGGCGCAGCTGGAGGCGCGGGTCCTGATGCTGTCCAGCAACAACATCCTCCTGCCGTCCAACGGCCGGCCGATCGCGGCGCCCTCGCAGGACATCGTGATCGGGTGCTACTGGCTGACCAAGGAGGCCGAGGATTTCCGCGCCCGCTTCGCCACGGACGGGGAGGAGCGGCATAAGCCGCTCCAGGACCGCGACCCGGCGCGCACGGTGCGCCGCTTCGGAAGCGTGGCCGAGGTGGAGATGGCGATGGCGCACCGGCAGCTCCGGTTTCATGACCCGATCTACTTCTGGCTGGTACCCGGCGACGTCACCGACGAGTACGGCGAGCCGCTCAAGCCGGAGTGGATCCGCACGACCGTCGGCCGGGTGATCTTCAACTCCGTCGTCCCCGAGCAGCTCGGCTTCTGGAACAAGACGATGGGGAAGAAGGAGCTGGGTGACATCATCTTCGCCGCCTACCGCACGGTGGGGCTGGCGAGGACGGTGGTCTTCCTGGACGACCTGAAGAGCTTCGGCTTCCGGTACTCCACCCAGGGTGGGGTGTCGGTGGGGATCGAGGACATGAAGATCCCCGCGGAGAAGGACAGCATCCTCCGCGAGGCCGACGAGGACGTGGGCCGCTTCACGCGCGCCTACAACAACGGCGTCATCTCCAACGGGGAGCGCTACAACAAGGTCATCGACACCTGGACCCACGCCAACAACGACGTGGCGGACGCCATGGTGGCCCGCCTGGCGGGCGACCGTGGCGGGTTCAACCGGTGTACATGATGATGAACTCGGGGGCCCGCGGCTCGCGCGACCAGATGCGGCAGCTCGCCGGGATGCGCGGCCTGATGGCCAAGCCCCAGAAGAAGCTGACCGGTGGGATCGGCGAGATCATCGAGTCCCCGATCAAGTCCAACTTCCGCGAGGGGCTCACCGTGCTGGAGTACTTCATCTCCACGCACGGCGCCCGCAAGGGTCTGGCGGACACCGCCCTCAAGACAGCGGACGCAGGGTACCTGACCCGCCGCCTGGTGGACGTGGCGCAGGACGTGACCATCGCGGAGGAGGACTGCGGCACCATCCTGGGACTGGAGGTCTCGGCCCTGAAGGAAGGGGAGGACGTGGTGGAGCCGCTCAAGGACCGCATCGTCGGCTCCGTGGCGCTCGACGACGTCTTCGATCCCATCGACGGGGAGCTCCTCTGCGAGGCGGGGGCGCTGATCGGCGAGGAGATGGCGGACGACATCGAGGACGCCGGGATCCAGACGGTCAAGATCCGCAGCGTTCTCACCTGCGAGAGCCGCCGCGGGCTCTGCCGGCAGTGCTACGGCCGCAACCTGGCCACCATGGAGATGGTGGACGTGGGCGAGGCGGTCGGGATCCTGGCCGCGCAGTCCATCGGCGAGCCGGGCACCCAGCTCACCCTGCGCACCTTCCACATCGGCGGTACGGCGGCCCGCATCGCCGCCACCACCGGGCGGAAGAGCAAGGTGGAGGGGATCGCGCAGTTCGAGCGCATCACCACGGTCACCACGCCGGAGGGGGCTCGGATCGTCACCTCGCGCGAGGGCGAGATCATCATGCGCACCGCCGAGGGCGCGATCCGGTCCCGCCTGTCGGTCCCGTACGGCGCCACCATCAGCGTGGAGGACGGGCAGAAGGTGGCCGTCGGTGACATGCTCTTCTCGTGGGACCCGTACTCCGAGCCCATCGTGGCGGACTTCGGGGGCACGGTGCACTTCGTCGACATCGTCGACGAGGAGACGGTGCGCGAGGAGCTGGACGAGTCGACCGGCCGCCGGCAGATGGTGATCATCGAGGACCGGAGCAAGAAGCTTCACCCGATGATCGAGATCCGCGACCCGGCCACGGACCAGAAGCTGCGCGAGTTCATCATCCCGGTGGGGGCGCAGCTCACCGTCCGCCACGGGGAGCAGATCGCCCCGGGTGCCGCGCTGGCGAAGATCGCCCGCGAGGCGTACAAGACCCGCGACATCACCGGCGGTCTGCCGCGCATCGCGGAGCTCTTCGAGGCCCGTAAGCCCAAGGACCCGGCGGTGATCACCGAAATCGACGGCACGGTCCGCTTCGGCGACATCAAGCGCGGCAAGCGCGAGGTGATCGTGATCCCCGACACGGGGAACGAGCGGATCTACGAGGTCCCGGTCGGGAAGCACCTGCGGGTGCACGAGGGTGACTTCGTGCGCGCCGGTGACCGCCTCTCCGAGGGCCCGGTGAATCCGCACGACATCCTGCGGATCAAGGGGCCGCGCGCGGTGCAGGAGTACCTCCTGAACGAGGTCCAGGAGGTGTACCGGCTGCAGGGTGTGAAGATCAACGACAAGCACATCGGCGTGATCGTCCGCCAGATGCTCCAGAAGGTCCGAATCACCGACCCGGGCGAGACGGAGTTCCTGGAGGGCGAGACTGTGGACCGCACCACGTTCCTGGACGCCAACCAGGACGCGATCGGCCGCGGGAAGAAGCCGGCGATGTCCGAGCCGCTCCTGCTCGGGATCACCAAGGCGTCGCTGACCACGCAGTCCTTCATCTCCGCGGCCTCCTTCCAGGAGACCACCCGGGTGCTGACGGACGCGGCCATCCGGGGGGCGCGGGACAACCTGCAGGGGCTGAAGGAGAACATCATCATCGGTCACCTGATCCCCGCCGGCACCGGGATCTACCGGTACCAGGAGGTGGACTTCACCCCCGAGGGCGCGGAGGCGGAAGCCGGCGTGCCAGCGGAGGTGGCCCGGGAGACCGTCGAGGCGTAAGCCTCGTCGGACCGATCACAGGAACGGCCCCGGGCATCGCGCCCGGGGCCGTTCTTCTTTCGCACTGCGGCTGCAGGTTGGGATTCCCCTGCCGGTCCCTACCTCCGGTACACCCAGGCGCCGTCAGTGGGCTGTATGCGCGGGTCGTAACCGCCCGCCATCAGCACGCTGCCATCCCGTAGCAGAGTGGCCGTCGGGAACATCAGGACAGCGTCCAGCCGTCCCTCGGGGGTGCGGAACGCGCTCCGCTCCGGCTCGTACAGCTCCACGCTCTCGCCGCCGCCCCCCACCAGCACCTCGCCGCTGTCGAGCAGCGCCACCGCCTCCCCGAGCTTGAACCGGGCGAGGGCCATGTCGGCGGCGGGAGTGAAGCGCCCCGTCCCCGGGGTGTACAGCTCCGCGCTCACGTACCGACCGCGCCAGTCGCTCGCGTCCGACCCGCCGACGATCAGTACCGTACCGTTTCGCAACGTGACGGCCGCGTGCTTGTGGCGGACCCGGATCATCTCCCCGGTCGGTGTGAAGCGCCCCGTGGCCGGGTCGTAGACCTCGGCGCTGGACAGCACCGACCCCCGCCTGGAGCTGCCTCCGGCGATGAGGACGCTACCATCGGGGAGCAGGGAGGCGGTGTGCGCGCTGCGGGGCGTGCTCAGGCTGCCGGCGGCGGAGAACCGGCCGGTGCGCGGGTCGTAGACCTCCGCGCTTCGCACGCTACCGTCTCCCCCCGCCACCAGGACGCGACCGTCCCGGAGGAGTGTCGCGGTGTGCCCGCTCCGCGCCTCCGCCATGGAACCCGTCGCGCGGAAGGTGCCGCCCTTCGGGTCATAGAGTTCGGCGGTCATCAGCCGATGGTCGCCACCCCACCCGCCCACCAGCAGCACCTTCCCATCCGGCAGGAGGGTCGCGGTGTGGCCGATCCTGGTCCCGCTCGTCCGGCCTGCGCTCCGGAACGCGCGTGTCTCCGGGTCGTACAGCTCGGCGGTGGCACTCCCCCTCCCCGGCTCGCAGCCGGCGGCGGTGCAGCCGCCCGCGACCAGCACCCTTCCGTCCGGCAGCAGCGTCGCCGTGTGCGCCGCCCGTGGCGAGAGCATCGTGCCGATCCGGACCACCTGGTCCCCGGAGTGCTCCGGCCAGCGGCCGGCGACCGCGCTCTCCGCCTCACTGCACCCTGCCAGGGCGACATATGCACACGTTAAGGCCCTAAAGTATCTAAGTGCCACTGCCATCGTTCCTCCTCGCATGGGGATCCCTTTCCGTCCGCGGCGCCTGCCGCGGTCGTCCTGCTACTGCCTGCGCAGCACCACGGAGCCGCGGAAGCTGCGGACGTTCACCTGGGTTCCGTTGGCCGTCCCCAGGGTGAAGTCCAGCTTCCTCGCCGGGGAGGAGCGCCGGACCGGGACGGAGGTCGCAAGCTCGTTGCGGATCTCTCCCCTGAGGGTGTGGACAGTGAACTCGCCGGCGGTACCCCTGGGCAGGGCGAACTCCACGCCCCCGCTGTGCGTCTCCAGGACCAGACCGCTTCCGGGCGGGACGGCACCCGCGTAGACGATCCTCCCGTCTACGGACTCGAATCGGCCCCGCTGGAAGCGCGCGCCATCCAGCCGGATTGTCCCGCTCACCGTCGTGGCGACGGCGTCCTCGCTGGTGCCCGAGAGCCGGAGATCGCCACTCGCGGTCTTCGCCCGCAGCGATTCCACCGATCCCGAAACCGCTACCGTCCCGCCCATGGACTCCAGGCTGGCCGCGCCCAGGTTCCCCGAGACCGTGACGTTCCCGGTCACAGTGTAGACGTCCAGACCCCCCGACAACCCGGAGGCCACGACGTCGCTCGCCGCCGTCTTCACCCACACCTGGCTCCTGCGGGGCACCCGGACCTCCAGGTGCGCCACGTCCGACTCCTCCATGAGGTCGATGGCGGCCTTGATCCCCGCGCGAGAACCGCCCAGGTGAAACCGCCTCCCCCGGGGGATGGTCCCGGACACCGACACGCTGTCACGGTCCCATCCGACGATCCGGAGCGAGCCGGATCCGCTCCAGATCCGGATCAGCCCGCTGGGGTTGAGGCCGTGTCCGGCGTTTATCCGCTGCTGGGCGGCCACCGGCGGAGCGGTGAGCAGCAGGGTGGCGCAGCACGCGAGACATCGGATCCCCAGGGTCATTTCAGCTCTCGACGGATTCCAGGGTTCCACGCAGGAGGTCGAGCCTGCGCTCGTAGGCGGCCAGGGCCATCCGCGCGAGGTCCGGATCGATGGGATCGTCGGCCAGCGCCCGGCGGTACTCCCGGAGGGCGCCGTCGACCGTACGGAGGTTCTTCCGGAGGAGATCGGCGGCCTCGGGGGCTACTTCCGCGCCCCGTTCGGCCAGGGCGGCCTCCAGCTCCACGAAGGCGCGGGAATACCTCGCTTCCGCGGCACGAAGCTCCTCGGTTGCCGGGGAGACGGCCGTCTGCGCGGCCGGGGCGCTCGAGCGCTCCACCGTTCGGGTGCGCAGGAGGTAAGGCGTGAGGGCGAGGACCAGGGCCGCGGCGGTGACCAGTGCCCCGTACGCGAGCCTGCGACGGCGCCGGACCCGGAGCAGATCGACCGCTTCGTGTCTCCGGGCGTCGATCCCCGGCCGGAGGTCTCGTGGGGGGATGACGCCGCTCGGAAGGGCACCCAGCCGCGAGACCAGGGAGTGGAGATTCGCCTCCTCGGCGCGGCAGGCGGGGCATCGCGACAGGTGCTCCTGGGCCGCCCTCCGCCTCCCGGCGGGGAGGAGGCCGTCCACGTAATCGTTCAGCTCCCGCTCGGACAGATGTTCGCTCATCGCTCCAGCCTTTCCCTCAACAGCTTCCGCGCCCTGTGGAGCTGCGACTTCACGGTTCCGACCGCGATCCCCGTCATCGCGGCGATCGACGCCTGGTCGTAGCCCTCCACGTCGTGCAGCAGGAGGACCAGCCTCGCCTTCGGAGGCAGGGAGGCGATCGCCCGCTCCAGGTCCATCCGCTCGTCGACGGGAACGGTGCGGGCGGCGCCCTCCAGGGCTTCCAGGTCCTCCACGAGGCCGACCCTGCTCCACCGGCGCCGATCCGTCCGCCGGGCGTGGAGGACCACGTTCACCGCCAGGCGGTAGAGCCAGGAACCGAGCGCACCCCGCTGCCGCACTGTCTCCAGCCGCGTCCACGCCCGGACGAACACGTCCTGCGTGAGCGATTCCGCCTCCCTCGCGTCCCCGCTCATCCGCAGGCACAGCCCGTAGACCCGGTCCACGTGCTCCTCGTACAGACGGTCGAACGCGTGCTCCCGGTCGTCCTCCGGCTCCCGTCGGGGGATCATTCTCACGCCCGCGGCGGGCGGAGCGGCCAGCGGTGTCTCCACAAGAGGAGCGCCTCTTCGCATGTGGATCGGTAGGGATACCCTTAGGATGCCACATCGGGGCCGATGGTTCGAACGGGCGAGGAAGGGAGTGAAACCACGGGAGACCGCAGGCTCTCCCGCGAGCCGCAAGACCCCGTTACACTTGACATTTCCTGACTTATCCCTTACCTTACCCAGTCTGTCGCCTAACTTTTGTTGGCGGCGGCGAAGGCGCGGTGCGTCTTCGCCCGTCTTCGTTTACTAGGCTCCTGAGCGAGTATGCCGACGATCAACCAGTTGGTCCGGAAGGGCCGCCAGACGCTCGTGAACAAGAGCAAGTCGCCCGCCATGCGGAGCAATCCGCAGAAGCGCGGCGTCTGCACGCGCGTCTACACCACCACGCCGAAGAAGCCGAACTCGGCCCTCCGGAAGGTTGCCCGTGTCCGGCTGACCAACGGGTTCGAGGTCACGGCGTACATCCCCGGGGAGGGGCACAACCTGCAGGAGCACTCGATCGTCCTGATCCGCGGCGGCCGCGTGAAAGACCTCCCGGGTGTTCGCTACCACATCATCCGCGGCACCCTGGATGCGTCGGGCGTGAACGACCGCCGCCAGGGCCGCTCCAAGTACGGCGCCAAGCGGCCCAAGGCGGGCCAGCCCGCCGGCAAGGGCGGCAAGGGCGCTCCGGCTAAGGGGAGGAAGTAAGCCATGAGCCGTCGCAATCGTGCAGTCAAGCGCCCGACCATTCCCGATCCGGTCTACGGCTCCGAGGTGGTCACCAAGTTCGTCAACACCCTGATGTTCGACGGGAAGAAGTCGCTGGCCGAGGGAATCTTCTACGACGCCATGCGCATCCTGGAGGAGCGCACCGGCCAGCCGGCGGAGACCGTCTTCAAGCAGGCGCTGAACAACGCCAAGCCGGTCCTCGAGGTGAAGTCCCGCCGTGTCGGCGGCGCCACCTACCAGGTCCCGGTCGAGGTCCGCCCGGAGCGCCGCCAGGCGCTGGCGATGCGCTGGCTGGTGGGCTATGCTCGGGCTCGCGGCGAGAAGACCATGGCCGACCGCCTGGCGGCGGAGCTGCTGGCGGCCAGCCGCAACGAGGGTGCGACGATCAAGAAGAAGGACGACACGCACCGCATGGCTGAGGCCAACAAGGCCTTCGCCCACTATCGCTGGTAGAAAACCGAACAGGCCGCGGAGTGCAGGCGGTCCGGGGAGCGTAGCGTGGCTCTCCGGGCGCCTGCACCTCTGCATCACTGGAATAGATCATGGCCCGTACCACACCGCTTAACAAGCTGCGCAACATCGGCATCATGGCGCACATCGATGCCGGTAAGACGACCACGACCGAGCGCATCCTCTATTATACTGGGCGCACGCACAAGATCGGCGAGGTGCACGAGGGTGCGGCGACCATGGACTGGATGGAGCAGGAGCAGGAGCGCGGAATCACCATCACCTCCGCGGCGACCACCTGCTTCTGGAACCGGTTCGGGGAGGAGTACCGGATCAACATCATCGACACTCCGGGACACGTGGACTTCACCGTCGAGGTGGAGCGCTCCCTCCGGGTGCTCGACGGCGCCTGCGCGGTGTTCGACGCGGTGGCCGGCGTGGAGCCGCAGTCCGAGACGGTTTGGCGCCAGGCCGACAAGTACGGCGTCCCCCGCATGTGCTTCGTCAACAAGATGGACCGCGTCGGCGCCAACTTCGAACGCTGCGTGGACATGATCCGCGACCGCCTGGGCGCCAACCCGCTCCCGATCCACCTTCCGATCGGCGACGGCGAGAACTTCGTCGGGATCGTGGATGTGATCCGGCAGGTCGAGCTGATCTACGACGACAGCACCCTCGGGAAGAACTGGACCGAGCAGCCGGTGCGCGCCGAGCTGCAGGATGCCCTCGCGGCCGCGCGCCTGGCGCTGGTCGAGGGGGCGGTGGAGCACGACGAGCACCTGATGGAGCGCTACCTGGAGGGCGAGGAGATCTCCGAGGCTGAGCTTCGCCACGCCATCCGCGCCGCCACCATCGCCGGGGCGATCACCCCGGTGCTGGCCGGCTCGGCGTTCAAGAACAAGGGCGTGCAGCAGCTCCTGGATTCGGTCATCGACTACCTTCCCTCTCCGCTGGACATCCCGGCCATCGGGGGGACGGAGCCCGGGAACGAGGAGAACGTCATCGAGCGCCACGCCGCCGACGACGAACCGTTCTCGGCGCTGGCGTTCAAGATCGCGACCGACCCGTTCGTCGGTAAGCTGACCTTCTTCCGGGTCTACTCGGGTGTGATCACCTCCGGCTCGCACGTGCTGAACAGCACCAAGGGGAAGCGCGAGCGCTTCGGCCGCATCCTGCAGATGCACGCCAACAAGCGTGAGGAGATCCCCGAGGTCCGCGCGGGTGACATCGCCGCGGCCATCGGCCTCAAGGACACTACCACCGGGAACACGCTCTGCGACGAGAAGCACCCCATCGTGCTCGAGTCCATGACCTTCCCGGAGCCGGTGATCTCGGTGGCAGTGGAGCCCAAGACCAAGGTCGATCAGGACAAGATGGGCGAGGCACTTCGCCGCCTGGCGGATGAGGACCCGACCTTCCGCGTCCACACCGACCAGGAGACAGGCCAGACCATCATCTCCGGGATGGGCGAGCTCCACCTGGAGATCATCGTGGACCGGATGCTCCGCGAGTTCAGGGTGGAAGCCAACGTCGGCCGTCCCCAGGTGGCCTACCGCGAGACCATCCGCAAGTCGGTCCAGAACGTCGAGGGCAAGTTCGTGCGCCAGACCGGCGGCTCGGGCCAGTACGGGCACGTGGTGATCAACATGGAGCCGGGCGAGCCCGGGTCCGGGTTCGTCTTCGAGGACAAGATCGTCGGCGGCGTGATCCCGCGGGAGTACATCAAGCCCGCCTCCGAGGGGATGCGCGAGGCGATGGACACCGGCGTGCTGGCCGGCTACCCGATGGTGGACGTGAAGGTGCAGCTCGTCTTCGGGAGCTACCACGAGGTTGACTCCTCGGAGATCGCCTTCAAGGTGGCGGGCTCCATGGCCTTCAAGGAGGCCGCCCGCCGCGCCAACCCGGTGCTGCTGGAGCCGATGATGAGCGTGGAGGTCGTCACCCCGTCGGACTACATGGGCGACGTGATGGGTGACCTCTCCTCCCGGCGCGGGAAGATCCAGGGGATGGACCAGCGCGGCGACGCGCAGGTCATCAACGCGATCGTGCCGCTGTCGGAGATGTTCGGGTACTCGACCAACCTGCGCTCCATGAGCCAGGGACGCGCCGTGTACTCCATGCAGTTCGCGCACTACGAGGAAGTACCGAAGTCCAAGGCGGAAGAGATCATCGCCAAGGTTCGCGGCTAAGGCGGTTCGCGAAGGCCGGTCACGGGCGGCAGGCGCTCCCCAGGGAGTGTCTGTTGCCTCGGGCCGCCCGGACCGAATCTAGGTAGCCGAAATTTCACCCCATCCCGGAAAGGGGATCCAAACCAATGGCCAAGGCCAAGTTTGAGCGGACGAAGCCGCACGTCAACGTCGGCACGATCGGGCACGTGGACCACGGCAAGACCACGCTGACGGCTGCCATCACGCGCGTCCAGGCGGCCAAGGGGCTGGCCGACTTCGTCAGCT
>DATAAL010000560.1:0-2064 GCA_036260145.1 Longimicrobiaceae bacterium
CCCGCCCACCTCGAAGAAGTTTTCCTTCACCCCCACGCGCTCCAGGCGCAGCACCTCGGCCCAGATCCCCGCCAGCACCTCCTCGGTGGCCGTCCGGGGGGCCACGTACCCCTCGCCTCCTCCCCACTGCGGCGCCGGCAGCGCCCGCCGGTCCAGCTTCCCGTTCGGCGTCAGCGGCAGCGCTTCCAGGCGCACGTACGCCGCCGGTACCATGTACTCCGGCAGCCGCAGTCCCAGAGCGCTCCGCAATGCCTCGGCTCCGAGCTCCTCGCCCGTGTAGTATGCCACCAGGCGTCGGTCCCCGGGTGCGTCCTCCCGCGCCACC
Organism: Longimicrobiaceae bacterium; assembly: GCA_036260145.1. Classification (GTDB taxonomy): domain Bacteria; phylum Gemmatimonadota; class Gemmatimonadetes; order Longimicrobiales; family Longimicrobiaceae; genus JAFAYN01. Next base: position 326 of record DATAAL010000560.1, read on the forward strand.
ACTACCGCCGCGCGCACCCCCGGGTGCTCGGCCAGCCGTGCCTCGATCTCCCCCAGCTCGATCCGGAAGCCGCGCACCTTCACCTGCGCGTCGTTCCGCCCCAGGTACTCGATCACCCCTTCCGGCAGCCACCGCGCGAGATCCCCCGTCCGGTACAGCCGCCCGCCCGGCTCCTTCCCGAACGGATCCGGGACGAAGCGCTCCGCCGTCAGCTCCGCGCGGTTCAGGTAGCCCCGCGCAACCTGGACGCCCCCGATGTACAGCTCCCCGGCCACCCCGACCGGTACCGGCTCCCCCCGTACGTCCAGCAGGTAGATCCCCGTGTTCGCGATCGGCCGCCCGATCGGAACCGCTGCCTCGCTTTCCTCCCGGGTGCACTCCCATGCGGTAACGTCCACCGCCGCTTCCGTCGGACCGTACAGATTGTGCAGCCGTGCGGAGGGCAGCTGCCGGTGGGTACGATCGACCAGCGCGCGCGCCATCGCCTCCCCGCTGCACACGATGCGGCGCAGGCTGGCGCAGCCGCGTGCCTGCGCGTCGTCCAGGTGGTCCAGGAAGACCTGCAGCATCGAGGGCACGAAGTGGATCGTGCTGACCTCCTCCCGCCGGATCACCTCCGCCAGGTACGCCGGGTCCTGGTGCCCCCCCGGTCGGGCCATCACCAGCCGCGCCCCCGTCATCAGCGGCCAGAAGAACTCCCAGACCGAGACGTCGAAGCTGAACGTCGTCTTCTGGAGGATCCGGTCGTCCGCCCCCATTTCGTAGGCGTTCTGCATCCAGACGAGGCGGTTCACCACGCCGATGTGCGGGACCAGGACGCCCTTGGGTCGCCCCGTGGACCCGGAGGTGTAGATCACGTACGCCAGGTTCTGCGGTCCGGCCCCGGACTCAGGATCGTGTTCGGGCCGACGGGCCCACGCCGCGGCGCCCCCCTCCAGGTCCAGCACCGGCATCTCCACCCCGTCGAGCCGGTCGACCAGTGCGCCCTGGGTGAGTAGCGCCACGGGGGCGCTGTCCCGCAGCATGTACGTGAGCCGCTCGTACGGGTACTCGGGGTCCAGCGGCACGTACGCTCCGCCCGCCTTGAGCACCCCCAGCAGCGCCACCACCATCTCCAAGCTCCGCTCCACGCAAACGGCGACGCGCGCGTCCGGCCCCACTCCCTTCATGCGGAGGTGGTGCGCCAGCCGGTTCGCCCGGCGGTTCAGCTCGGCGTACGAAACCCGCTCGCCCTCGAAGACCACCGCCACGGCGTCGGGCGTGCGCTCCACCTGGCGCTCGAAGAGCTCGTGCACGCACAGGTCCCGCGGATACGCCGCCTCCGTGGCGTTCCACGCCTCCACCACCTGCCGCCGCTCCGCCTCCGGCAGCACGTCGATACTCCCGACCGACTGCCCGGGCGAGACCTCCAGCGCCTCCACCAGCCGCTCCAGCGCCGTGTGCATCATCCGGCACACCTGCTCCGCCTCCACCGGGACCACCGCCTGCGCCACCAGCGAGAACTCCTCCCCCAGGTCGTCCACCGCGAGCGCCACGGGATAGTTCGTCCGCTCCTGGATGCGGATTCCCCGCACCCCTTCCCGGGACGACCCTCCCCGCGCGGCCCCCCCGTGCCGACCGCTGTAGCGATAGTTCAGCAGGGAGGTGAACAGCGGGGCCGGCGCCGCCACCCCGCTGCACCGCTGCGCCAGCGCCAGCGAGGCGTGCTCGTGCCGCAGCAGCTCCGCCAGCACCCCGTG
>DATAAL010000561.1:0-16546 GCA_036260145.1 Longimicrobiaceae bacterium
GGCCGGGGCGCTCCCCGCTTCGGTGACGGCCTCCTCGCCCCGGCCGATCGCGCTGGCGGCGGAGCGCACGCTGGGTCCCGCGGCGGGGGCGGTCATCGGGGGGGTGGCGATCGTCGCCGGGATCGGGACGCTGAACGGGTGGATCCTGATGGTGGGGCGGATCCCGCTGACCGCGGCGCGGGAGGGGGTATTCTTCCGCAGCCTGGGGCGGATCCACCCGCGCTTCGGCACTCCGCACGTGGGGCTCATCGTGGGGACGGCCCTCTCCAGCGGGATGCTGCTGCTGTACTTCAGCCGGACGCTGCTGGGGGTGTTCAACTTCATCGTCCTGCTGGCGGTGCTCACCACCCTGATCCCGCACCTGTACGCCACGGCGGCGGAGCTGCTCCTAGCGCGGCGGGACCGGGAGCGCTACACCCCGGCGGAGCGGCGGCGGGTGCAGTGGACCGCGGCGGTGGCGTTCGTGTTCGTGCTGTACACGGTCTACGGGGTGGGGGCGGAGGTGGTGCTGTGGGGGTTCCTGGTGCTGCTCGCGGGGATGCCGCTGTACGTGTGGTTCGCCACGCGGGAATGACCGTGCTTCCGCGCACGCTGCCGTCTGGACCGGTGCCGCCGGTCGGAGTGCCGTCAAGAGGCGCATTTACCGGGCACCCGAGGCGAAGGCGGTTGCGAAGAACTCGCGAGTGGGACGGAGGAAGAACTCGTGCGCGCCTTCGACCTCGACAGCCTGCGGCGGTCGGACCGCGCCGAGGCGGCTGTATGCCCAGGCCACGGAATCCACAGCCGCGCGATAGAGCATCCCGAGATCCTCACGCACGCCTGATGTGAGGAGCAGCGGCCGAGGCGCGATGAGGTACAGGAGCCCAAGGCGATTCGGCTCGTGCCCTCCCCCGGGGATGAGATGACAGAACGGGGTCTCGGGAATGGCCCGACGATCCCAGCTCTTCGTGAGCCCCTCTCGCCGGAACGGCTCGATTGCCGGCGAGCCCGCCATCACCGCCGCGATACGCCGGTCGACCGCAGTGTGGAGGAGCGCCAGCGTACCGCCGAAGCTCACCCCGGCGGCGCCGATTCGCGTGGGGTCGACACCTGGAAGGCTCGCCAGTACGCTCGTGGCATGCGCGAGGTCCCGCGTCAGCATCGCCGCATAGTGGCTGCCGCTGGCCAGGGCGTTATGCGCGACGATGCAGTGGTCCACGCCGATATAGCGCCCGAGGTAGCCGAAGCCACGGAGCTCCGGGGCGAGCACGACATAACCGGCGCGCGCGAGTTCCGGCGCCATGTCGTGGTACAGCGAGCGAACGAGTCCTGCCGTCTGAACGATCCCCTCGCCATGACCTGCGATGACAAGGAGCCCCGGACGGGGCTGGACGCGATCCTGCACCGGAGGCAGGAACAGGTAGGCAGGGATCGGCGTACCGTCGAACCCCTGGAACGTGATCAGCTGCCGCCGCAGTCCATCCGGAAGGACCTTGTCGGCCACGACCCGGACTGGCCCCGGGGCCCGGCTCGCATCTGCATCATGTCCCAGTGCACTCGTGAGCGCCTGGCGCGCCGCCACCTGCCACCGGATCAGTGAATCTACGCCTATTCCCGGTGGGGGAGCGTCCGCGGGACGCCTCCGCCACTCGACCAGGCGTGCCAGCGTCGGATCTCCGGCGATCGGCACCGGCTCGAAAGGTGGCACGTCATCCAGTCTCCGCACGAGCGACGTCGGATAGTTGAGCTTCAGCTCTCCGGCAAACCAGAGTCCGAGTCCGAGCACCTGCGCGACGGCAAACACGCCGAGCCGGCGGCGGCGCTCGGCCCACAATACCCAAACGAGCAACAGGCACTCACACAGGGCGATCAGCACGAGCACGCCGACGATGACTTTGGTCCGGGCGGTCCCGGCAACGACGTGAGCCTCGTACCGCTCACCGAGACGAAGCAAAAGCAATCCCGGCATTTCTAATCGCCCTCGAACCGGCACACCCGCCCGAGGCGACCGCGGTTGGACAACGGGAGAGGGAACATGGAGCCTGGACGCGGTAAAATCCTTGCGTTTCTCGACAGTGTACCGTCTGCAGGGTGGCCGGGCAATGCCGCGTGATACGCGCAAGAGTCGCTGCGGCTGCGGGCCTGGTAACTCCCCAGGCAGGGTTGGAACCGGCGAGCCACTGCCGATGTGCCGGGGGCGATCTCCGGGGCGGTCTCGCAGCAGAGGTGATCCGCCTCCTGCGCCACATCCCGGGCAAGCGGCCGCGTGGCTGGTCCCCTTCCTGCGGACCGGTGACCGTATCCCCGAGCCACGGTGCCCTCATGACCTGGATCTGGATCTTGCTGACCGCGCTCACCGGGGTGGCCGGCCTGCGCTACGCGGTGCGGATCCGCGCCGCGCGCTCCTCGTCCGGCGTCCCCACGGTGGACGACGACGCCCTCCGGCGGATCCTGGAGGAGGGATCGTTGGGCATGGAGGAGGACGAGCCGCTCGACCTGGAGGAGGCCGCCCGCGCGGAGGAGGAGTTCTGGGCCGAGTCGTGGGACGAGCCGGAGGAGTATCCCCGCTGACCACACGGGCGGGAGGTGCCCACGCCACCGTTGAACCCTCCGTCCTCCGCCGCTAAGATGCGGTGGACCCCGCGCCCCTGCCGAACCCCCGCAACGGCGACCGATGCCCGCATCCCTCCAGTGCCCGACCTGCTCCGCGCCGCTGGACCTCCCGGAGACGCACGAGACCCTGGTCCGGTGTCCCTACTGCGGGGCCGGCGTCGTGCTGAACGAGCGGCTCGGCACCGTGGAGGCGGTCGCCGCCGGGAGCGCGCACTCGGACACCATCGCGGAGGTGGTGCGCCTCCTCCGTGCCGGGAACCGGATCGGCGCGGTGAAGGTGTACCGCGAGCGCCTGGGGGTGGGGCTGAAGGAGGCCGCGGACGCCGTCGAGCGCATCGCCGCCGGCCAGCCCGCGGGCTCCCTGCCGCGCTCCTCCGGGTCCCGGGGCGTCTTCGGCTGCATGGCGGTCCTGGTGCTGCTGGCCGCCGTGATCGGCGTGCTGGCCACCCGGCGCGGGGGGCCGGCCGACGAGGGGGGACCGGCCGTGGCGGGGCAGCCCACGCCGGCGCCGGCCGCGGAGCCCCAGCGACCCGGGTTCGCGGAGCCGGTGCTGGAGTTCGGGAGCGAGGGGACCGGCGCGGGACGCTTCACGGACGCCCGCGGGGTGGCCGTGGACGGGCAGGGGAGGGTGTACGTCGCCGAGTACTCGGGGGGACGGGTGCAGGTGTTCGACTCGCTCGGCACCTTCCTCACCCAGTGGATGGCGGACCCGAAGATGCCGCTGGTGGACCTGGCGGCCGACCGCGGCGGCACCGTCTACGTGGTGCAGTCGGGCCGCATCCGGCGCTACGAGGGCGCCACGGGGAGGCCGCTGGGCGAGGTCCCGCGCCCCGCCCCCCGCGCCTCGTACTCCGAGGTCACGGTCGCCCTGGACGGGAGCCTCCACGCGGTGACGGACCCCTCCGGGACCGGGATCGTGCACCTGGGCCCCGACGGCGAGGTGCGGCGCACCCTCGACGTCCGGGAGACCATCCACGAGGAGGCCTCGGCCACCCGGCTGGCGGTGGCCGGCACGGGCGACCTCTACGTCCTGGACCGCTGGTCCGGGGAGATCTACCGGCTGGACCCGGGCGGCCGCTTCGTGGACCGCTTCGGGGGGGAGGGCGACCGCACCGACCAGTTCCGCTCCCCCGCGGACCTGGCGATCGACGGCCGGGGGCGGGTCTACGTGAGCGACCTGGGCCGGGGGATCCGCGTCTTCACCCCCGACGGCGGGTTCATCGACTCCTTCGGGGGCGACGAGGTGGTCTTCGGGATCGCCTTCAACGACCGGGACGAGCTCTTCGCCGCCTACCGGAACCGCCACCAGGTGGTGAAGTTCCGGGTCGGGGGTTGAGCCGGAGCGCCCGGCGGGAGGCGCGTGGCAGCGCGGTACCCTCACCGCATTCGAGGGAGGTTCCCCCATGGGCCAGCCCGAGGGCGAAGAAGTCCCGGCTGGGCGGACGCTGGCGACGGACAGCCCCGGACGGACGGGCGTCGAGGTGGTCGGGACGCTGGGCCACGCCCGCTTCCCCGAGCTGTGCATCCGCTGCGCCCGCCCCACCGGGAGCACGCTGACGGTCACCAAGCTGTTCTGGCACGAGCGCTCCGGGGAGGACTCGGGCTACTACCTCACCGCCGGGGTGGACGCCCCCTGCTGCGCGGAGTGCATCCGGGCGCACCAGCGCGAGCTGCGGCCCGTCCCCCCCGAAGCGCGGAAGCGGCTGCTGCGGAAGTGGCTCGTCGAGGCCCTCCCCTACCTCTTTCCCCTGGGGGTGAACCTCTGGCTGCTGAGCGTCCTGGGCCCCGACCTGATCCGGGCGCTGCGGGAGCCCGGCGACCCGGCGGAGATCCTGATCCTGGGCGGGGTCTGCGGCCTCTTCGCCGGGCTGGCGTGGATGTTCTACCGGTTGATCCGCGCCCCGGGCCGGATGCTGATCCTGGGGCCGGAGACGACGCCGTGCTACGTGCAGATCGAGCGGGGGCCGCTGGGGAGCCGGTTCGTCGTCCCGGTGGAGCCCACCTCCACACTGCGCGCCCTGGACTTCACCGGCGACCGCAGCGAGCTGTTCGAGCGGGAGCGCCACCTCTTCACCTTCGAGAACGCCGAGGTAGGTTCGCGGTTCGCGGAGCTGAACGCCGGGCGGGAGTGGGACCCGGCGTCGCCGGGGGCGATCCGGGCCCACGCGCTGCGGCGGGCGCTGCTGATCGTAGTGGTGCTGGCGGTGCTCTACTTCCTCATCCAGGACTGGTTCTTCTGACGCGGACGGAGGCGAGCGTGGCGGAGATCTCGTGGGACGACTTCATGGCGGTGGAGATCCGGGTGGGGACCGTCACCCGGGTGGAGGAGTTCCCCGAGGCGCGCCGGCCGGCGTACAAGATCACGGTGGACTTCGGCCCGGAGATCGGCACCCGGAGGACCAGCGCCCGGGTGACCGACCTCTACACCCCGGACGAGCTGGTGGGACGGCAGATCCTCGGCGTGGTCAACTTTCCGCCCAGGCAGATCGGCCCCGTGCGCTCCGAGTTCCTCCTGACCGGCTTCTACCGCGAGGACGGGGCGGTGGTCCTCGCCGTCCCCGAACGCCCCGTCCCCGACGGCGCCCGGCTCGCCTGACCCGGTGCGTTCCGGGGCGCGCGGCCGGAGGGGTGCCGCCCACGGCGGGAGCAGCCGCCCGCCGGCCCGCGCTCTGTGCCCACAAGGTGTTATAGGTACATTATTTGCGTGGTGATAAAACCGGCAGGACGCGGGAGGTCGGAGTCGTTGGTAGTGAACCAGGGATTCGTGTTCGTGTAGTTCGGCAGTACCCTCCCGTGCCCTGCCACGCTCGGTCCGGTTTCGTCAACCCGGCCCCCGGTCGCGCTCCAGCGATCGGGGGCCGGCAGTATCGGGGAATCGGGTACTCCCCTCCACTCTACGCGCTGGTCTTCCGGTACTGCCTCACCGCGATCGCCAGCACGGCCGCCGCGTACGCCACCAGGATGGCGAACGGGGTCTGGATCGCCGCGAACCCCGCCCCCTTCACCAGTACCGCCCGCATGATCTCGATGAAGTGCCGCACCGGGTTGAGGAGGGTGAAGAGCTGCGCCCAGCGCGGCATGCTCTCCACGGGGGTGAAGAGCCCGCTCATCAGCATGTAGATCATCAGGATGAAGTAGGTGACGAAGATCGCCTGCTGCTGCGTCTCCGTCACCGTGGAGATCCAGAGCCCGATCCCCAGCGCCGCCACCAGGTACACCGCCGCCGCCGCGTACACCAGGAGGAGGCTCCCGCGCATCGGGATGTCGAACACCAGCCGGGCCAGGGAGAGCCCCACCGTGAGCTCCACCAGCGCCAGGATCCAGAAGGGGAGCAGCTTTCCCGCGATGAACTGGGAGCGGGTGAGGGGGGTGACGTTGAGCTGCTCCAGCGTCCCCAGCTCCTTCTCGCGCGCGATGTTCATGGCCGAGAGGAGGGTCCCCACCAGGGTGACCAGGAGCACCAGGATCCCCGGGACCATGTAGTCCGAGTAGTCGAGCCGCGGGTTGAACCACCCCCGAGTGCGCACCTCGATGCGCTCCCTCCCCGGCGCCGGCGGCGGGGGGGCGCCCCCCTCCCGCACGCCCCCGACCTCCGGGTGCAGCTCCACCCCCAGGTCGGCGGCGTAGGCGTTGAGGATGCTCGCCGCGTACGACTGCATGACGCCTGCGGCGGCCCCGTTCTCCGCATCGACCAGGAGCTGCACGGGGGCCACCCGCTCGCGGACCAGGGTGTGCTCGAAATCCGGCGGGATGTGGAGGACCAGGGAGACCCGGCGCGCCAGGAGGTCCCGGTTGGCGAGCTCCAGCGACGCGGACCGCGCCGCCACCTCGAAGCGCCCCGATGCCGCCATCCGCGCCACCAGCTCGCGCGAGACCGGGGAGCCGTCCCGGTCCACCACGTGCATCCGGGCGTTCCGCATCTCGAAGGTGGCCGCGCTGGAGAGGAGGAGGAGCTGCACGGCCGGCAGGAAGAAGATCAGGAAGAGCATCGCCCGGTCGCGGAAGACCTGGAGGTACTCCTTGCGGATCAGGAAGAGGACGGTCCTCATGGCTCCCCGGCTACCGCAGGCGGATCTTGAAGCGCTTGGTGCCGACCCCCAGCAGGAGGAGGGTCATTCCCAGCAGCACCAGCGTCTCCTCCCACAGGTAGGCCAGTCCCACCCCCTTGAGCATGATCCCCCGGGCGATCAGCACGAACCACCGCGCAGGGACCACGTTGGTCAGCGGCCGGAGCCACCCCGGGAGGCTCTCGAGGGGGAAGATGAAACCGGAGAGCACCATCGTCGGCATCATCAGCCCGACCAGCGCTCCCATGGTCGCCACCCGCTGCGAGTCCGTCCGGGTGGAGATCAGGATCCCCAGCGCCAGCGAGGTCAGGATGAAGAGGGTGCTCTCCGCCAGGAAGAGGAGGAGGCTCCCCCGCATGGGGACCCCGAACACCGCCGCCGCCGCGGCCAGGGCGGTGAGCACGTTGAGGAAGCCCAGCACCAGGTAGGGGAGCACCTTGCCGGCGATGATCTGCCAGGGGCGCAGCGGGGAGACCAGGAGCACCTCCATGGTCCCCGTCTCCTTCTCCCGGGTGAGGGAGACCGCGGTCATCATCGCGGACACGATGGTGAGGATCATGGCCACCAGCCCGGGGACGAAGAGGTTGGAGCTCTCCAGAGTGGGATTGAAGCGCATCCGCACCTCGGGGACGATGCGCACCCCCCGGCCGGCGGCCCCCAGCTCCCGCTCGTACCCGCGGATCACGTTGAGGGCGTATGCCTGGATCCGGCTCCCCTGGTTGGGCTCGGTGGCGTCGCTCACCAGGAGCACCCGCGCCGGCTCGCCGCGGCCCAGCCGCCCGGCGAACCCCGGCTCGAATACCACCGCCGCCCGGGCGTCGCCGCGCTGGAAGAGGCGCTCCAGCGGCGCCGAGGTCGGGAGGACGGCGACGGTGCGGAAGAGCCCCGTTGACGCCAGGCGAGCCCGGATCTCCAGGGTGGCGTGGTCCGGGGCGGGGTCCACCACGGCCAGGCGGACCTCCTCCACCTCGGTACGGATGGCGAAGCCGAAGAGGAGGACCTGGATCAGCGGCATCGCCAGCGCGATGACCAGCGTGCGCCGGTCGCGCAGGATGTGGTACGTCTCCTTGCGGAGGAAGGCCAGCAGGACGCTCACGGCGCACCCCCTGCCGGGCGGGCCAGCCGCACGAACACCTCGTCCATCGACCCCACCCCGAACTCCGTCTTGAGCTCCTCCGGCGTCCCCAGGGCCCCGATCCGCCCCGCCACCATGATGGAGACACGGTCGCAGTACTCCGCCTCGTCCATGTAGTGGGTGGTCACCAGCACGGTGGTCCCTCCCGCGGCGGCCTCGTAGATCATCTCCCAGAACTGCCGCCGGGTGATGGGGTCCACCCCGCCGGTGGGCTCGTCCAGGAAGACCACGCGCGGCTCGTGCAGGAGGGCGACGGAGAAGGCCAGCTTCTGCTTCCACCCCAGCGGGAGCCGCTGCACCCGCTCGTCGGCCGCGTGCTCGAAGCCCAGCCGCCGCAGGAGGCGGTCGGTGCGCTCCCGGATCTGCCGGTCGGAGAGGCCGTAGATCCCGCCGTAGAGCTGGACGTTCTCGCGGACGGTGAGGTCGTCGTAGAGCGAGAACTTCTGGCTCATGTAGCCGATGTTGCGCCTGATCTCGTCGGCCTGGCGGAAGACGTCGAAGCCGGCGACGCGCGCCTCCCCGGAGGTGGGGGCCAGGAGCCCGGTGAGCATGCGGATGGCGGTGGTCTTCCCCGCGCCGTTGGCCCCCAGGAAGCCGAACACCTCCCCCCGGGCTACCTCGAAGGTGATGGCGTCCACGGCGGTGAAGGCGCCGAAGCGGCGGGTCAGCTCCCGCGCCTCGATCATCCGCTCCGGGCTCAACTCCCGATCGCCTCCGGCGCGCCCATCAGCGCCATGAAGCTGTCCTCGATCCCGGCCGCGATCGGCCACACCTCCACCCCCTGGAACCCCTCGGCCTGCAGGTAGGCGCGCAGCTCCTGCTCCACGACGGCCGGCGCCGCGCCCGCGCGGGCGTCCGTGTAGTGCAGCGTCTCGCCGAAGGGGTAGGCGGAGTACGCGTGCGGAAAGGCCCGCAGCGCCCCGATCAGCCGGGAGCGCGGATCGCCCTGCACGGCGAAGAGCGGGCGCCCGTAGCGCGCGCCGATCTCCGCGGGGCGGTCGACGGCGAGGATGCGCCCCCGCTGGATCAGCGCCACCCGGTCGCAGCGGTCGGCCTCGTCCATGTACGGGGTGGAGACCACGATGGTGAGGCCGCCGGCGCGGAGATCGCCCAGCAGGTCCCAGAACTCCCGCCGGGAGACGGCGTCCACCCCGGTGGTCGGCTCGTCCAGGAAGAGGATCTCCGGGCGGTGGACCAGCGCACAGGAGAGCGCCAGCTTCTGCTTCATCCCCCCGGAGAGCGCGCCGGCCCGCCGCTTCCGGAAGGCCTCGATCTGCTCGTAGATGGGACGGATCAGCTCGTACTCGCGCTCCACCGTGGTGCCGAACACGGTAGCGAAGAAGCGCAGATTCTCCTCGACGCTCAGGTCCTGGTAGAGGGAGAAGCGCCCCGGCATGTACCCCACCCGCCGCCGCAACGCCCACAGGTCGCCCACCACATCCATCCCCAGCACCCGGGCCGTCCCGGCATCGGGGACCAGCAGGGTGGTGAGGATGCGGAAGAGGGTGGTCTTCCCGGCCCCGTCCGGGCCGATGAACCCGAACAGCTCGCCCGGCTCCACCCGGAAGGAGACCCCGTCCAGCGCCGGCGCCGTGTCGAAGCGCTTCGACACTCCCTCCGCCTCCACCGCCGCCTGCGGGGCGCTCACCCCTCCCTCCGCGCCGGCTCGGGGAACTCCACCTCCCCCGGCATCCCGATCTTGAGGGAGCCGTCTGCGTTGGAGACGCGCACCTCCACGGCGTACACCAGGTCGGCGCGCTCCTCGCGGGTCTGGATGGGAGTGGGGGTGAACTCCGCCTCGGACGAGACCCGGCTCACCGTCCCGGGGAGGGTGCGCCGCTCGCTCCCGCCCGCGTCCACCGTCACCCGCACCCGCTGGCCGATGCGCACCGCGGGGAGCTGGTCCCCGGTGACGTAGGCGCGCAGCACCATCCGCGACAGGTCGCCCACCCGGTACAGCGGCTGCCCCGGCTGCACGAACTCCCCTGTCCGGGCGTAGGTGGCGAGCACCGTCCCCGCCACGGGGTTCACGATGCGGCTGTCCCGGATCCGCTCCTCGATCTGCGCCAGGCGCGCCTCGGCCGATCCCACCTCCCGCCCCGCCGTCCCTCCCTGCGCGCGGGTGGCCCGGATCCGCTCCACCAGCACCCGCACCTGCCCCTCGGCCTGGTCGAGCTGCTGCCGGGTGGCGGCCTCGTCGGCGTACAGGCGGCGGGTGCGCTCGTACTCACGTCGCGCGGTCGCCAGCTCCGCCTCCAGCACGCCGGTCTGCGCCTCCACCTCCGTGGTGCGCGAGCGGACCGCCTCCCGCTGGGAAGCGATCTCCTCCCGCTGCAGCGCGAGCGCCGTGGTGTCGATCAGCGCGACCTCGGTCCCGGCGGGGAGGCGCTCCCCCTCGACCGGGTCGAAGCGCACCAGCTGGCCCCCGGTCTCGGCCGAGACCACCACCTCGGTCGTCTCGAAGTTGCCGTAGGCGTCGGGCTCGTCGCCGCGGCCGCAGCCGGCCAGCGCGGCCAGGAGCCCGGCGTGGAACAGGATCCGGTACATATCCGTTTCTCCCGAAGTCGTTCAGCGGACGGGGAGCCCCAGGGTGGTCAGGTAGCGCGCCCGGGCACGGGCCAGCTCCACCCGGTGGGCGAACCGGCCCACCCGGGCCTCGAACACGTCGGTGCGGGCGTCCACGTACTCCGCGGCCACCCTCACCCCCTCCTCCACCTGGCGGAGCGTCTGCCGGGCGATCCGCTCGCGCAGCTCCACGATGCGGTCGTCGGTCTCCAGCGTGGCTTCCAGCCGGGCGATCTGCTGCAGGTCGTCCTGGACCCGGCGCTCCAGGCGCGCGGCGAACTCGGCCTCCTGGGTGTCCAGCACCTGCTGCTGGAGGCGGAGCTGCTCCTGCTGGCGGCGGGTCTCTCCCCAGTCCCAGGGGGTCCACTGCAGGCGCACCCCCACCACCCCGAACGGCTCCAGCTCGTCGAGGAAGGGGTTGCGCGGGGAGTGGCCGTACCCCGCCTGCCCGAAGGCGCTGACCCGGGGGAGCGTCGCCGCCCCCGTCACCCCGGCCTCGCGCTCCAGCCGCTCCCGGGCACGGGCGAAGCGGGCGTGCTCCGGCCGGGCGCGGAGCTCCCCGGCGGCGCGGGCGCGGGCCACCTCCTCCGCCAGGTCGGGGAGTGCCAGGACGTCTTCCTCGCCGGGGGCGCGCCCCGTCAGCTCCCCGAGCACGGCCCGGGCGGCGCGGCGGTCGGCGGCCACGGCGTCCCGCTCCTGGCGGGCGCGGAGGAGCTCGGCCTCCACCGCCGCCGCGTCGCCCGGGAGCGCCACCCCGCCGCGGACGCGCGCCCGCGCCAGCTCCAGCCGCGCCTCCAGGTCCTGGATCAGCAGGTCGAGCTGCGCCCCGCGCTCCTGGAGGAGGAGGGCGGCGAAGAAGGCCTCGTTGACCTCCTCCCGCAGTCCGAACAGCTCGGCGCCGAGCACGGCCCGGCTCTCGGCCAGCCGCGCCTCCTCCAGTGAGCGGCGCCGGCCGAGGGTGGGGTCGTACACCCGCTGGTCCACGTCCAGCGTGGCCCGGACCCGCTCCTTGGAGGGCTCCGGGGGGGGCGGGACCCCCGGGAGGCGGAGGGGGAGGGAGAGCGACTCGCTCTGCCGGGTGGCCTCGGCCCCCAGGCGGAGCTGCGGGAGCCGCTCCGCGTCCAGGCTGCGCAGGCGCAGGCGGGTGCCGGCCTCCTGCAGGGCGAGCTGCCGGGCGCGCGGGTCCCGCTGCACGGCGGCCTCCTGCAACTCCGCCAGGCGGAGCGTGTCCCCCGCGTCCGGGGCGATGGCGAGAGCGAGGGCGAGGACCAGGGCGTTCATGGGCGGAGTGCGTTGAGGAAGAAGTCGGCGACGGTGCGCCTGCGCTCCTCCAGGAAGGCGTCGAAGCGCTCCCCCTCCAGGCCGAGCACCGCCTCGATCATGGGGCGGGCGGCGAAGGGGAAGAGGATCAGCGATACCAGGTTGACCATGAACTCCTCGGGCCGGATGGGGCGCAGCTTCCCGGCACGCGCCAGCGTTTCGAGCTGCGCTCCGAGCTGGGAGAGCGGCGCGCCCCCCATGGGCGCGAGGACCTGCCGGATCCGCTCCGGGTGGTAGTGCAGCTCGCTGATCACGAACCCCGGGAGGTACGGGTGCCCGGCCAGGAACTCCGTGTAGCCCTGGACCAGCTCCCGGACCTTGTCCTCCACGTCGAGCTCCGACCCCAGGATCCCCACGATGCGCGGGAAGAGGCTCGCGGCGGCACGGTGGAACACGGCCACGGAGAGCCCCTCCTTGCTGCGGAAGTAGTAGTGGAGCAGGGCCTTGTTCACCCCGGCCTCGTCGGCGATCTCCTGCATCCGCGCCCCGGAGGAGCCCCGGCGGAGGAAGACCGCGTGGGCGGCGTCCAGGATCCGCTGCTCGGTCTCGCTGTCGCTGGCGTTCACGGCCTCCCCCGGCGGGTGTTCACCAACTGGTTTAACTATGCGGTTAAGACAATAACGGACCCGGCCAAGGTGCGCAAGGGCCGCGTCGAACAGCAGGAGTATCGGCGAGAGGTTACCGGGGCTTCACCGTGAAGGGGACGTGCGCCCGGGTGTTCTCCCAGGCCAGCGCCAGGACGCCGCCCCCGTCCCGCGGCTCCACGGTGATGGTGAACTGCTCCACCGTCTCCAGCACCCGCTCGGCCTGCATGGGGATGCGGGCCAGGTCGTGCGAGGCGTCGTACGCGGTGCCCCACTGCCCGGTCTGCCGGTTGACGATGAGCTGCCAGCCGGTGGGGGAGGGGAGGGTCCACAGGGTGTACGTCCCGGCGGGGACGAGGGTGCTCCCGATGATCAGGTCGCGGTCGGTGCGGAAGTGGGTGGCCTGGTTGGCCCCGGTGCGCCACACCTGCCCCCAGGGCACCACCGAGCCGAAGATGGCGCGCCCGCGGCGGAAGGGACGCCCGTAGTTGACAGCGACGGTGGCGTCCGCGACGCGCGCCCGCACCGAGTCGCGCGGGGAGACCTGGCCGAAGCTGCGCCCCTCGCGGTCCAGGGCGGCGAAGCGGGCGGCGAGGGCGTCCAGGCTCACGCGCGGGATGCGCCGGGTGGTGATCTTGAGCGTCGTCCCGCGCCCATCCCACGCCTGGAGCCGTCCCCGGTCGTCCACCCGCACCCGGTTGACCCCGGCGATGTTGGTGACGGTCACCTCCCCCCGGCCGGCGCGCCTCACCACGGAGCGGACCAGACTGGCGGAGCCAATGGGAACGAGCGTGACCTCCAGGCTGTCGGCCCCGGACCGGACGGCGCGCGAGACAGGGATCTCGTAGAGAGCGACGGAGTAGCTCAGCAGCGGGAGCCACCCCGGGCGCGCGGCCAGGCGGAGGGTATGCACGCTGTCCCCGCGGGCGACCCGCACCCGGACGCTGTCGGAGGCGTACTCCACCGCGGCCTGCATCCCGGGGCGTGCCTCGCCCGGGGTGAGGAAGGCGATGTCGAACCGCCGGACCGTGCCGTCCGGGGCCAGCTCGGCCACATACTCCCGGATCTGCGTGCGGGGGCTGCGGACCAACTGGCGCCCCCGCAGCCGGCCGGGGGTGCGGGTGAACTCCTCCACCGCCACGGTGTCGCGACCGAGCCGGACGACGTAGGCGCCGGTCTCGGGGGCGGCGCGGTTCTGCGCGTCCAGAGACGCGGCGAGGAGCGTCGGCAGTCCGGCCGCGGCGAGGCGGAGGGCGCGGGAGGCGAGGGTCGGAGGCATGAGTGGCTCCTTGAGGGGTGCATGACGGCCGGATGCAGAGCAGGGTGCTGCGGGCGGGGCGGGGGCGCAGCGGCTCCGCGCTCGAAATCGTTGCTTCCGCTGCAGATCCCCGACACATTCCCATGACGTGGCGGCTTCCGCGAGGGCCGGGTACGCTCCCTCCCGGCGCCGGTACGCCGGAGCTTTGCACCCATCCTTTCACTCCCCTACGCCATGCATTTCACGTTCCGCGGCTTCGTCGCCCACGACTCCACCCGCACCACGGTCCGCTCGCTCCTGCTGGTGCTCGCGCTCCTGCCGATGCTGGGTGCCGCCCTGCTGCTGATGGGGACGCTGGGGAGGAGCATGGAGGAGCCGGTGCTGGCCGGGTTCCTGGCGGCGATGGTGGTGTGGCTGGTGGTGCTCCTCCGGTCGGTCGTGGTGTTCGGCGAGTGGACGCTCGCCCCCGGCGGCGTGGAGATGCGCTGGCGCCGGTTCCCGGGGCGGTGGAAGGAGCGCACGGTGGCGTAGGGCGACATCGCCGAGTACCTCTCCACCACCGACCTCCACGGCCGGCCGTACCTGAAGATCGTGGAGCGCTCGGGGCTGGACCACACGATCTACGGCCGTGCCGCCGGGGAGCGCTTCGCGGCCTTCGCGGCGGCGTTCCTGGAGCGGGTGGCGCGGCAGAACCTCGCCGCTGCCGCAGGGGCTGGGGGAGCGGACGGTCCGGCTCCCGCTCCCGTCCGCGAGGGGCGCTCCGTGTACCTGCACCCGCTGGCCCGTCCGGTGTCGGTGGCGGGGGTACTGGTCACGGGGGCGCTGGTGGCGTTCCTCGCGTGGTGGGAGCCCGCCAGCGGCGCGACGCGGCTGAAGGCGGTGTCGCTGCTGGTGCTGGCGCTGGCCTTCGCCGGGCGGGTGTTCACCGCCCGCGCGCCGTCGGCCGGGTCCATGGACGTGCGGCCGGACATCGCCGCTCCGCGCAGGTAATGCTCGACCGTGCGGCGCTGAAGGCGGCTCCGGGGGTCCCCCGCGCGGTCCAGCTCTGCCGCTACCTCCTGTTCCGTCCCCGGCTGGCGCTCGCCGCCCCTCCGCGGATGCCCTCCCGGACCGTTGCGATGCACGGCCGTGGAGCCGGCTTGCTCCACTTGCGCCGGGTTGCGGGGGCGGTGATATTCAGATCTTCTCCGAAATGCCGCCTCCACGGCCTCCGCATTTCCTCCGGCACGCCCGCTCGGTACCGCTCGATCACGAGGACCCGGCGTCGGACCGGTCACGGCGAGACCGCTGCACCGGTCTCCCTGCGGGAAGCACTCCCCACCCATCTCGTTCCCCGACGGACAATGACAACCAGGATTCCCGGCTCCTTCCTCCTTCTCGGCGCCGCGCTGCTGGCGGGCGCGGCCTCCTCCGCGCGGGCGCAGTCCCCCACCGACTCGGTCCTCGCCGTCAGCTACGGGGGCAACAGCCTGTTCCGGGTGAACGTCAACGGCGGCCTGATCGCCCGCGGCACGTACGACAGCGGGGCCTCGGGGGGCATTGCCTCCAACGGCGCGGGAACGCGCATGCTGTGGTACCCCGGCAAGGCCGCGTTCCGCGCCGGCGGCATCAACGGCACGCAGTGGGACGACGCCAACGTCGGCCTCTATACGGCGGCGTTCGGCGAAGACGTCCGCGCGTCGGGTGACAACGGGTTCGCGGTGGGGCAGCGCGCCACGGCGGCCGGCAGCCGCACGGTGGCCATGGGTGAGGACGTGACGGCCACAGGGGCCAACTCCGTCGCGCTGGGCCAGAAGGCCAGCACCAGCACCTCGGCCGGGGCCCCGCGCAACGGCACTTTCGTGTTCGGCGACCGGTCCACCACGATCGACACCATCCACGCCGAGGTGACCAACTCGGCCACGTGGCGGGTGGCCAACGGGTTCCGCATCTACACCAGCAGCAATCGCAGCACGGGCGTCACCTTCCAGTCCGGGGCCGCGCAGAGCAACTGGGGCCAGGACAACGCGGTGATCAGCACCAGCACCGGCGCGTACCTCCATACGAACGGCACCTGGACGAACGCCTCGGACGTGAACCGGAAGCACCGGTTCGCGAGCGTGTCGGGCGAGGAGGTGCTCGCCCGGCTGCGCACTCTGCCCATCACGACCTGGACCTACAGGTCGGAGAGCGACGAGGTGCGGCACCTGGGCCCCATGGCGCAGGACTTCCGCGCGGCGTTCGGTCTGGGCGACGACGAGAGGGTGATCAGCACGGTGGACGCCGACGGCGTGGCGCTGGCGGCGGCGAAGGCGCTGGAGCGCCGCACCGCCGAGCAGGCGGAGGAGATCCGCGCCCTGCGCGCCGAGAGCGCCGCCAGCGCCGCGCGCATCTCCGAGCTGGAGGCCCGGCTGGCCCGGCTGGAGGAGCTGCTGGGGCGCGGGGAGACGGCTGGGGGCAGGGCTCCGCGGGAACGCGACTGACGGAGCGCACGTATCCGGGCGGAGCCCGAAACATGCTCAGGGGCCGGGGCGATGCCCCGGCCCCTGAGCTTTCTCCTGGGATGCCGCCATGAGAATCTCCACCTCCTTCGCCCCGTCGGGCCCGAGCGACGGCCACCTTCCGCGGGAGCGTGGTCAGCCCGGTGAGCGGCGCCCCGATCCCCAACGCGCGGGTGCTCCTGCCCGTCCCTTCGCGGGGGACGCGGACCGACGTCCGGGGGTGAATTCCGCGTCGAAGGCCTTGCCACGGGCGCCCTCCAGGTGCGCGTGGAGGGGCCGATCGGCGGGTCTCTCGGCGGAGTACGTGTTTGCGCTTGAGCGCGAACCGATCCCCCTGGGGGTAGGGTCACCGGGACGCCCTGCCCCGGCACCTGGGCGATTTTCGAGTGGGTGGCGGACGAGCCACCAGGGGAGCGGCCGGTTCATCCCGTGCAAACAGCTCGCGCAGCGGGAGAATTTGCGCTTCTCGGACGTGCCGCGCACGGTACCGGGGGTGCATATCATATCCGACGCGGGGAGGGGCGGGAGCTTCGTGGCGAGCAGGC
>DATAAL010000562.1:0-2729 GCA_036260145.1 Longimicrobiaceae bacterium
GCCCCGCCCCTTTCCTCCTCCTCCATCGGCCGCCAGATTCCTCTCCTTCGTCCGTCTCCGGAATCCGTCCCGATCCATCGGAGCCCGTACATGCTCTACCCGCTGCGCACCCTGGCACGCCGGGCGCTGGTCCCGGCCGTCCTCCTCGCCCTCGCCGCCGCCGGAGCGGGGGCGCAGGAGTTCCGTCCCGCCTTCACCGTGATCCAGCTCAACGACGTGTACCGGATCGACGCGGTGGAGAACGGGACCGCGGGCGGGCTGGGGCGGATCGCCACCCTGGCGGAGCGGACCCGGCGGGAGATGCGCGCTCCGGTGATGATCCTGCACGCCGGCGACTTCATCGCCCCCTCGCTGGAGAGCCGCTACTTCGCGGGGCTGCAGATGATCGACGCGCTCAACTTCCTGCACGCGCGGGCGCCGCTGCTGGCCGTCCCCGGGAACCACGAGTTCGACGAGCGCCGGCCGGAGATGCTGGTGGGGGCCGTCAACGCCTCCCGCTTCCCCTGGCTGGCCACCAACGTCCGCCTGCGCACCGGGAACGCCGAGGCGGACCGGCGCTTCGTCCGCGACACCGTGCTCACCGTGGGGGGGATGCGGGTGGGAGTCTTCGCCCTGACCTTCCTGGACTCCCCGCGCAGCTACGCCGAGGCGGACACCGCCTACGTGGCCCTGGCCGAGGAGGCGATCCGCCGGCTGGAGGCGGCGGGGGCCGAGGCCATCGTCGCCCTGACGCACCTGGAGCTGGCCGACGACCGGCGCATCGCCCGGCTGCGCGCCCGGCACCCGCGCTTCCTCTGGATCGCGGGGGGGCACGAGCACTACCTGATCCAGGAGGCGCTGACCGACAGCACCGCGCTGATCACCAAGGGGGACAGCAACGCCCGGCGGGTGTGGCGGGTGGCGCTGGGGCGTCGGGGCGGGGAGCCCGCGGTGCACACCGACTCGGTGCGGATCGACGCCTCACTGGCCAGCGACCCGGCGTACGTGCGGGAGGTGGAGGCGAAATACCGCGAGGAGATCCGGAGACGGGTCCCCTTCTTCGGCGCGCAGGTCGGCGCCTCCTCCACCCCGCTGGACGGGCGGGAGGAGACGGTGCGCGACGCGGAGAGCAACTGGGGGAACTACCTGGCGGACGTGATGCGGACGGCGTTCCCGGACGTGCGCACCGACGCCGCGGTGCTGAACGGCGGCGCCATCCGCATCGACGACGTGGTGCAGGGACCGATCCGCTGGGAGCACCTGCAGCGCACCTTCGGCTTCCCCACACGGGTGGCACTGGTGTGGCTGCGGGGGCGCGACGTGAAGCAGACGCTGCTGGAACAGAGCGTCTCCGGCGGACGCGGGGAGGGGCGCTTCCTCCAGGTCTCCGGGATCCGCTTCACCTTCGACCGCTCCCGGCGGGTCGGCGACCGCGTCACCCGGGTGGAGATGCAGCAGGGGAGCGGGTGGGCGCCGCTGGAGGACGACCGGGTGTATGTGGTGGCCGTCCCGGACTACCTGTACGGGGGCGGCGACGCCTACCACTTCAAGGACCGGGCGATCCTGACCGTCCCCCCGGGGCCGGACCTGAAGCTGCTGGCCTTCGACGCCCTTTCCGCGGCCTTCGCCCGCGGGGAGAGCATCGCGCCGCGCGCCGAGGGGCGGATCACCGAGGTCCGCTTCCCGGCCCCTTCCCGCTCCCCCACAGGAGGCAGGTGATGTCCGAAGTCCAGGCCGCAGTCGAAGCGGTGCGCTTCACCCCCACCGAGCTGGTCCTCCTCCACGGCGACCGCTTCGCCGGGGAGGCGGGGATGCTCCGCGGCAAGGAGGAGCTGCTGACCGGCGCGGGCAAGGTGTCCGCCGACCAGCTCGCTGAGGCCGTGCTGGCGGCGCTGCTGCTGGGGTCCGAGCAGGCGGGGGGGATCCGGCTGGAGGCACGCGCCAAGAAGGCGCTCCTGCGGACGCACCCGCCCGACGGGGTCCGCCGGCTCCTGGACGGGTGCGAGCGGAGCCGGCCCGAGGTGTGGCAGCTCCTCCGGAAGCACATCGCGAGCGCGCTGGCCCGCCGCAGGGAGACGAGCAACGACTGAGACGGTGCGCCGGCGGCGCTCCGGGGTGCCGCGGGAGGGCTACCCGGCCGCGGATTCAGGCGTTTATATTTCTGCTTCTCCCGGGCCGGGGCGCAGCGCCCCCGGCCCGGTCCCGTCCTGGAGTGTCCCGTAGCCCGCTGATGTCCGCAGACCACCCGTCTTCCCCGTACACCCGTCCCTCCTTCCGGGAGGTCCTCGCCATCCTCGCCCTGGTCGGTTCCGTGGCCGGGGTGGGGGTGGCGTTCGCCTGGCCGTGGCTCCCGGGCGCCGACGCCGGGAGCGCCGCGCTGGCGAGCTTCGCACCCGTGGCCGACGGCCGCTCCGTGCTCTTCGCCAAGCGCGGGGCCGACGGCGCCCTGGTCTCCTGGGAGAGCCAGAACCAGCAGATCCTCCGCCCCGGGCGGGCGCTCGCCGCGGAGCTGCGCAAGGCGCAGCGCGCGGCGCTGGAGAAGCTCTTCCTCCGCGCAGGGGAGAGCCGGCTGGACGACGACGTCCTCCTCCGCCGCCTGGGCGGGACCACGCTGGTGCGCACTGTAGCGCGCGAGCTGAAGGCGGCGGGGGGCGAGACCGGCGCCACCGTGGGGCTGACCGTGCGCGACGGGCGCGGGGAGCACCTCCTGGCCCTGTACGATCCGGTGAACGACCGGGACATGGTGTTCG
>DATAAL010000563.1:0-4057 GCA_036260145.1 Longimicrobiaceae bacterium
GCGGGGAGGGCGGGTGGCCCCTCGGGGCTGGGGCTCACCTTCTGCAAGCTGGTGGTGGAGGCGCACGGGGGACGGATCTGGGTGCAGAGCGGCGAGAGAAGGGGGAGCGCCTTCCACTTCGTCCTCCCCCGCTGCCCGGCCGACTCCGCTCCCGCGCTGTCGACGTAGACGTTCCCATGCGCCGCACGGCACCATGACCGATACTCCCGGCGCGCTCCGCCGCGGCCTGTTCCTTGCCTTCGAGGGAGTGGAGGGCGCGGGGAAGACCACGCAGGTCCGGCTCCTCGCCGACGCGCTGCGGGTCCGCGGGATCCAGGTGACCACGGCCCGGGAGCCCGGCTCCACCGCTCTGGGTGAGCGGGTGCGGGAGACCGTCCTCGCCGACCTGGGGCTCCACGTACCGGCGCGGAGCGAGCTCTTCCTGATGCTCGCCGCCCGGGCCGCCTTCGTCGAGGAGGTGGTCCGCCCCGCCCTTCGCGAGGGGCAAGTGGTGATCGCGGACCGGTTCGAGCTCTCCACCCTGGCGTACCAGGGCGCCGGGCGCGGACTCCCGCTGCGCGAGGTCCGCGACTGCAACCGCTTCGCCACGGGGGGAGTGGCGCCCGATGCCACCATCCTCCTGGACCTGGACCCGGAGGAGGGGGCGCGACGCCAGCTCGCCGCCGGGAAGTCGCAGGACCGGATGGAGCGGGAGGATCCCGGTTTCCACACCCGGGTGGCCGCGGGGTACCGGGAGCTGGCCCGCGAGGTGGAGGGGGTCCTCCCGGTGGACGCGCAGGGGAGCGCGGAGGAGGTGCACCGGCGCGTCGGGGAGGCGCTGGCCCGCCGTTTCCCCGAAACATTCCCCCGGGATGGGTTTATCAGACCGGACGCCGACGCTCCCGTTCCAGGAAGCGTCGCACCCGATTCTGGGCATTCGGAGGCTGAATGAAGCTCAAGCGCACCATCATCGCCCCCGCGCTGGTCGCGGGGGTGGCCCTGGTCTCCGGCGGATGGCTCCTGCAGAACGGAGTCTCGGAGCAGAGGAACGTCTACGAGACGGCCCGGGTCTTCGACGAGGTCATGTCACTGATCTCGGACCGTTACGTGGACCGTACCGCCGGTGCGGAGCTGTACCGGATGGCGACCGAGGGGATGATCCGGGAGCTGGGTGACCCCCACACCACCTTCCTCACCCCCGAGGAGTTCAACGAGTTCTATACCAACATGTCGGGGGAGTACGCCGGGATCGGGGCGCAGATCGTCGACCGTGACGGATGGGTGACCGTCCTGGCCCCCCTCCCGCAGAGCCCGGCGGAGCGCGCTGGGCTCCAGGCCGGGGACCGGATCATCGAGATCGACGGGCGCTCCACCCGGGGGTGGAACAGCGACCAGGCGGTCAAGCAGCTCCGGGGGCCGCGTGGCGAGGCGGTCAACCTCCGGGTGGTCCGCATCGGGGTGGAGGAGCCGATCAGCTTCCGGCTGGTCCGGGAGGAGATCCACCTGAGCTCCGTGCCGTACGCCTTCCTGCTCGGCGACGGGGTGGGGTACATCAACCTCTCGATCTTCAGCGAGTCGTCGTCCCGAGAGGTGCGCGAGGCCATCCAGAAGCTCCGCGGGCAGGGGATGACCAAGTTGATCTTCGACCTGCGCGAGAACCCGGGCGGGCTCCTCGACCAGGGCGTGGCGGTCGCCGACCTCTTCCTCAGGCCGGGGCTGGCGGT
The DNA here is from genome assembly GCA_036260145.1 of Longimicrobiaceae bacterium. Classification (GTDB taxonomy): domain Bacteria; phylum Gemmatimonadota; class Gemmatimonadetes; order Longimicrobiales; family Longimicrobiaceae; genus JAFAYN01. The sequence goes on from DATAAL010000563.1 coordinate 1,704, forward strand.
GGTGGAGACGCGCGGGCGGATCCAGTCCGACAATACCGTCGCGCGCACCCGAGACGGCGAGATCGCCCCAGGGATGCCGATCGTGGTGCTGGTGGACGAGTACAGCGCTTCCGCGGCGGAGATCGTGGCCGGCGCGCTCCAGGACCACGACCGCGCGCTGGTGGTGGGCGCCCGCACCTTCGGCAAGGGCTCGGTGCAGGACCTCTTCCCCCTCTCCGGTGGGAACTTCCTCAAGGTGACCACCTCCAAGTGGTACACCCCGGTGGGGCGCTCCATCGAGAGGGACCGGAGGCGGCAGGGTGACCGGGTCGCGGTGGCCCCGGCAGCCCCGGCGACGGTGGACGAGGAGGGGCAGCCGATCCCCGGCGGCTCGGACACCACCAAGGCGTACCGCACGGACAGCGGCCGGATCGTCTACGGCGGCGGCGGGATCGTCCCCGACGTGATCATCCGCCCCGACACCGCCACCGAGGCCGAGCAGGAGTTCTTCCGGGAGGCGGCCAAGGGCGGGAGCACCTTCAACGACGTCCTCTTCCGCTACGCCATCGAGTACGGACGCCAGAACTCCGGGATCGGGCAGAACATCCAGGTGACGCCGGAGATGCGCCGCACCTTCTACGAGCGGCTCCGCGCAGCCGGGCTGAATATCACCTGGGAGCAGTTCGAGGGGGCGCGCGACTTCCTCAACCGCCGGCTGGCGCAGGAGATCGTGCAGCACAAGTTCGGCTCGAACGCGGCGGCGCAGCGGGCGGTGGCTGCCGACAAGGCGGTGATGGAGGCATTCAGCCTCCTCCGCCGGGCGGACGCCCCGGAGGCGCTGATTCGCCTGGCGCCGCAGCAGCCGCCCCGGTCCACGGGGAGGTCGGCGCAGGGCCGCTGACGCGCGGTCGCTCCGTCGCCACGGCCCGGGGCTCGCGCCCCGGGTGGACGGAAACGGAGGAAGGGTACCGGGAGTACCTTTCCTCCGTTTTGCTTGCGGGTGCGCCATGGCCGGAGGGTGCACCGGGGCGTATATTGATCCCCTTTTGCGGACCCGGAGAGCCCCGGAATGGCGAGCGAGGCGACCCCACAGGCCCGGGTGGAGGCGGTTCCGCGTCCGGAGGTGCCTCCGGCGCTGGTCCTCCTCCTTTCCATCCTGGCGATCAGCTGGGCTGCGCCGCTGGTCCGCTTCAGCCAGGCCCCGGCGCTGGCGGTCTCGTTCTGGCGGCTGGCGTTCTCGGTGGCGCTGATCGCGGCGGTGCTGACCGTTCGCCGGGAGTGGGGCGCGCTCCGCCGCCTGTCGCGTGGGGATCTGCTCACCGCGGCGGTGGCGGGGGTCTTCCTTGCGGGGCACTTCGCCACCTGGATCACCTCCATCGGGATGACCAGCGTGGCCGCGTCGGTGCTCCTGGTGGACACCGCGCCCGTCTTCGTCGCCGTCCTCTCCGCCGTGTTCCTCCGCGAGCGGCCCAGCCGGCGGCAGTGGGCCGGGATCCTCCTCGCCGTGGCGGGGGCGGGGTGGATCGGGTGGGGCGACTTCCAGGGGGGGACCGATCCGCTGAAGGGCGACCTGCTGGCGCTCTCCGGGGCCGTGCTGGTGGCGGGCTATTACGTGATCGGGCGACGCCTCCGGGCGAGGATCGAGCTGTGGCCTTTCGTGGGGGTGGTATACGGGTGCGCCGCCCTGACGCTCCTGGCGGTCCTCCCGCTGGCGGGCGTCCCTTACACCGGGTACGCGCCCACGGACTGGATGGTCTTCGCCGGGCTGGCCGTAGGTCCGATGATGATCGGCCACACCGGTCAGAACTGGGCGCTCCGCTACCTCCCGGCGTACGTGGTGAACCTGTCGCTGCTGGGGGAGCCGGTGGGGGCGACGCTGATCGCCTGGCTCCTCCCGGCCATCGCGGAGACGCCGCCCCCGGCCGCGCTCGGGGGCGGAGCGCTGATCCTGCTGGGCCTCCTGCTGGGAATGACAAGGAGATGAAGCGAGTCGAGAGCACGGTGGATGTCGTCCGGGAGAGCGTGGTGGAGTCCCGGCACCGGGTCCCCGCCGCGGATGCCCGAGCCAGGTGACGGGGGTGGGGGGCGTGAGGCGCTGATCGCCCTCTCCGCCGCGCTCGCCACCCGTGACCGCGCCACGGTGGAGTCGGCGGTGCGCCGCGCGGCGGCGGAGGCGGATCCGGACGCGGTGGAGGAGGTGCTCCTCCAGTCGCACCTCTTCGTCGGCTTCCCGGACGCTCTCGCCGCGCTGGCGCTCTGGCGGGAGGCGAGCGGCCGCCCCGTCCCCGGAGCGCTGGGCGAGGAGTGCGCCGCCTGGGAGGAGCGGGGGAGGCGGGTGTGCGCCGCGGTGTACGGGGCCAACTACCCGAAGCTGC
>DATAAL010000564.1:0-2821 GCA_036260145.1 Longimicrobiaceae bacterium
CCATCGCCGGGACCATGAACTCGGGGAGGCGCGCCCGCAGCGCGTCGCGCAGCTCGCCCCCGAGTGCGTCGCTGTCGCCGTCGGCGCCCGACCGCGGGACGAAGTAGGCGACGAGCTGGGCGTCGCCGTCCGCCTCGAACACCGAGGCGACAGCCGCGGCGACGCGCGGGTGCTCGCGGAGGAGCGACTCGATCTCACCCAGCTCGATGCGGACCCCGCGCACCTTCACCTGATCGTCGTCGCGGCCCAGGTACTCGATCTCTCCATCGGGTCCGAAGCGGGCCAGGTCGCCGGTGCGGTACATCCGCGCGCCGAGAGCCCCGCCGAAGGGATCGGGAACGAAGCGGTCCGCCGTCTTCGCGGGGTCGCCCAGGTAGCCGCGCGCCACCCGCGGCCCGGCCAGGCAGATCTCGCCGGCGACACCGAATGGCACGGGGCGGAGCCCGTCGTCGAGGAGGTAGACGCGGGTGTCGGGGATCGGCCGGCCGATCACGGGCCATCCGGGGTGCTCCTGCACGCACCCGGCGGTGGCGTCCACGGTAAACTCGGTAGGGCCATAGACGTTGAACACCTGCGTCCCCGGGAGCGTGGCCAGCCGCGCCCAGGTGACGGCGTCCAGCGCCTCTCCGCCGGAGAGGATCATCCCCGGGACGTGGTGTGGCCCGTCGCCCAGCCCCGCGGCCAGGAGCCCCTTGAGCTGCGTGGGGGTGCAGTCCAGCACGTCCAGCTCCGCGCTCCGCACCCGCGCCAGGAGGCGCTCCGGGCTCATCCGGTCCGCCTCGGGGACGATGTGCAGGGTGTGCCCGCGGAGGAGCTGGATCCACTGCTTCACCGAGCCGTCGAAGACCAGCGGGGCGTTCAGGGAGACGCGCAGCCCCTCGCGCCCGCGGTACACGGCCCCGTCCAGCGCCTCCACCAGGTTGATCGCCGACCCGTGCTGCACCACCACACCCTTGGGGCGGCCGGTGGAGCCGGAGGTGTAGATCACGTACGCCGCGTTCTCCGGGAGCACCGCGGCGTCCGGACCCGTCGCCGGCATCGCGTCGATCCGCTCCCGGTCCGCGTCCACGCACACCGTCCTCCCGGCGGGGAGGAGCCCCCGGCCGCGGACGGACGCCTGGGTGACGAAGACCTCGACCCCGGCCTCGCGGGCCATGTAGGCGACGCGCTCCACCGGGTACATCGGGTCCAGGGGGACGTGTACCCCGCCCGCCTTGAGGATCGCGAAGAGCCCCACCAGGGTGTCGACGGAACGCTCCAGGCAGAGCCCGACGCGCGCCTCCGTTCCCACGCCGAGGTCGCGGAGGAGGTGGGCCAGGCGGTTGGCTCGCTCGTCCAGCTCGCGGAAGGTCAGCGAGCGCTCAAGGTAGACCACCGCCGTCCTGTCCGGGGTGCGCTGCACCTGCTCTTCGAAGACCCGGTGCACGACGAGGTCGGCGGTCACGGCGGGAGCGCCGCGTCCGGTCTTCAGGATGTGCTCCAGCTCCACGCGGGGGAGGACCTCCAGCTCCGCGGCCGGGGCGTCCGGGCGGCGCAGGGCGTCGTCCAGCAGGGTCAGGAAGCGCGAGGCGCTGCGCTCCACGTGGATGGCATCGATCCGCTGCGCGTCGTGCTCGAACACCAGGCGCACCCCGTCGCCCGACGAGATGGTGGAGAGGCGCACTTCGAAGCGCTCGCTGCGTGCCCGCAGGCCGGCGACGGAGAAGATCGCGCCCGCCGCGGTCCACGGCTCGGGGCGCTCCTCCCAGTCGAAGCCGAAGGCGAAGGGGGTGTCGCCTACCGCCGGATCCAGGTAGTCCTGCCACTCGTAGCGCTCCGCCAGCGTCGCCGCGGCCGAGCGCACCGCGTCGGCGAAGGACCCGGCGTCTCCGGCGCGTGCCGGGAGGTAGCGGACGAAGGCGCCGAGCGCCGTGTCCAGCCCCTCGTAGACGCGCCCGTCGAAGGCGACGCCGACCTCCACCACCTCCGTCCCGGTCAGCCGCGCCAGGAGGATCTGCCACGCGGCCAGGAGCACCGCGCTCGGGGAGGCATCGAGCGAGGCCGCCAGCTCGCGCACCCGGGCCGCGGCGTCCGCAGGCAGCTCGCGCGCTACCGTCCCCGGCGCGAAGCCCTCCGCGCCGGGCTCCCGCCGCCGGTGCGGCAGCTCCGCGTCCGTCGGTCCGGCGCGCTCGACCGCCGCCCAGTAGTCCCGCCCCGCCTGCGTCTCCTCCGACTCCAGCAGATCATTGAAGACCTCGGACACGTCCGCGTACTGGATCTCCGGCACAGCGGGCTCCCCGCCACCAACGAGCGCCTCGTACGCCGCGGCGATCTCGCCGGCCAGGTTGCGCATCGTCACGGCGTCGGCGCAGAGCGCGTGGACTCGCAGCACCAGGACGTGGCGCTCCGGCGCCACGCCGGCGAGCACCGCCGTGAAGAGCGGCCCCTCCTCATACGACACCGGGGTCTCGTCCAGCTCGGCGAGGAGCGCATCGAGACGGGCACCCTCGTCCTCGCCCGACTGGACGTCGCTCCAGTCCAGCTCCTTCCACGCGGGCGGGAGGCTCTCGACGATCCCCTGCACCGGGACGCGGGTGCCGGGGAGGCAGCGGAAGACGGTGCGGAGGATCTCGTGCCCCTCCGCGGCGTGCTCGGTCGCGCGCCGCAGCGCCTCCGCGTGGAGCGTCCCCTCGATCGCCACCACGCAGGTGGCGGCGTAGACGCCGCGGGGCTCCCGCGCCTGCAGCGTCCAGAGGTGCCGCTGCTGCGGAGAGAGCCGGAATCGAGCCGTAGTTTCGTGTGCCATTCTCTCGGTTTACTCGCGTCTTCGTGCCGAAGCTGT
>DATAAL010000565.1:0-12985 GCA_036260145.1 Longimicrobiaceae bacterium
CCCGCCGAGGGCCGCCGTGTTCCGAAGCGTGCTCATTCCGGTTCGATGCTGGAGGTCAGACGCGCTCGACCGAGAGCGCGACCGCGTCGCCGCCGCCGAGGCAGAGCGTGGCCAGCCCGGTCGACGCATCCCGGTCCTTCATGGCGTACAGGAGCGTCGTCAGGACGCGCGCCCCGGAGGCGCCGATCGGGTGTCCGAGCGCCACCGCGCCGCCGTTCACGTTGACCCGGTCCCAGTCCCACCCGAGCCCCGCGCCGTCCGCCAGCGCCTGCACCGCGAACGCCTCGTTGGCCTCGATCAGGTCGTAGTCGCCGATCCGGGTGCCGGCCTTCTTCATCAGCTTCTTCACCGCCTCGATGGGGGCGAAGAAGAGCTCCCTGGGCTCTACGGCGCCAGTGGAGTAGGCGCTGATCCGGGCCAGGATCTCCAGCCCGTGGGCGCGCGCGTATTCCTCGGAGACCACCACCACCGCGGAGGCGCCGTCGTTCATGGAGGAGGCGTTCCCCGCGGTAACCACCGGCTCGGTGATGTCCCTGGGTGCGTCCCGGGTGAAGGCGGGCCTCAGCTTCCCGAGCGACTCCAGGGTGCTGTCGGCGCGCGGGCCCTCGTCGGCGTCCACCACCGTGGTCCCCTTCCGCCCGGCGATCTCCACCGGGACGATCTCTTCCCGGAACTTCCCGGCCTGCTGCGCGGCAACCGCCTTCTGGTGCGAGCGCACCGAGAACTCGTCGGCCATCTCGCGGGTGACCCCCGCCTTCTTGGCGGTGTACTCGGCGTGCCCGCCCATGTGGACCTCACAGAAGGAGCACCAGAGCCCGTCACGGATCAGCCCGTCGACCAGCGTCTGGTCGCCGAACTTGACTCCGTTGCGCATCCCGTAGACGTAGAACGGGGCGTTGGACATCGACTCCTGCCCTCCAGCCACCACCACCTGGTTGTCGCCCGCGCGGATGGACTGGGCCGCCAGCATCACCGCCTTGAGCCCGGAGCCGCACACCTTGTTGATGGTGAGCGCGGAGACGGTGGAGGGGAGACCCGACTTGATGGCCGCCTGCCGGGCCGGAGCCTGTCCGACTCCTCCCTGCACCACGTTCCCCATGATCACCTCGGCCACGTCCTCCGCCGCGACTCCCGCACGCGAGACCGCCTCACGGATGGCGATGGCGCCCAGCTCGGGCGCGGAGAGCGCGGAGAGCGCGCCCAGGAACTTCCCGATCGGCGTGCGCACCGCGCTCACGATCACGGGGGTGGTCCGGGGGTCGTTCGATATCTGGATCATCGTCGTAGCTAGGTGTTGGTCTGGTATGTTTCCCGCCCGGCTCCCTACCCCGGTGGCTCCGGCGCGTTCAGCCCCACCCCGGGGCCGGCTCCGCTTCGGCGGCGGGCGCGCGGAGCGCCACCCCCCGGCCGTCCTGCTCCACGTACCCCCAGGGGACCGCCGGGTCGTGCGTGGAGACCAGGAGCCAGTGCTCGTCCACGGCGCGCCGCAGGAGATCCCGCTTGGACTCCATCGTCACCAGCGGCTCCACGTCGTACCCCATGATCCAGGGGAGCGGGAGGTGCGCCATCGTCGGGACCACGTCCGCCAGGAAGCACGCCGCCTCCCCCGCGGAGCGCACCAGCACCGACTGGTGGAACGGGCAGTGCCCCGGGGTGGGGAGCGTCTCGATCCCGGGGACGATCTCCGCGACGCCCTCCACCAGGTCGAGTCGCCCGGCCGCCATCACCGGCTCGTAGTTGTCCGGGAAGTAGCTGGCCTGCGTCCGCTCGTTGGTCCGGTGCGCCCACTCCCACTCGCCGCGCTGCACGTGGTAGCGCGCGCTGGGAAAGGAGAGGCGCACCTCCCCGTCCGGGTCCCGGAAGGTGTTCCCCCCGGCGTGGTCGAAGTGGAGGTGGGTGTTGACCACCACCGTCACCTCCTCGGGCGCGAACCCCGCCCGGCGCACCGCCTCCTGGAGCCGGTCGGGGGCCCCGGAGCCGGGAGAGGCCGCGTTCTCGACCCCGTAGATTTCCCGGAACTTCTCCTCCTCCTTGTTCCCCAGCCCGGTCTCGATCAGCACCAGCTCGTCCGGGGTCTCCACCAGGAGACAGCGGAGCCCCAGCGGGATCCGGTTCCGCTCGTCGGCGGGGATCCGCCGCTCCCACAGCGGCTTGGGGACCACCCCGAACATGGCACCGCCGTCCAGCCGCTGCAGCCCCGCTTCCAGCGCGTGGATGCGGAAGTCGCCCAGCGTCCGGGTGCGGACCAGGGGGAGGTCGTCCGCACGCAGGGTGCGCAGGTCGGTCATGCCTGGTCCATGGAGCGCGGGGAGGCGGTGCGCTTCCGCCGGGGGGTGCGCTTCCCGAGCAGGGTGTCCACCCCCTCCCAGTCCTCGATCCCCCGTTCCTCGAGCGCGTCCAGGAAGTACAGGAGCACCCGGGCCGTGGCCAGTGCGTCGTCCAGGGCGCGGTGGCGCGCCTCGATCTCCAGCCCGAAGTACTCCGCCAGCCCGTCCAGGGAGCGGGAGGGGAGCTGCGGGAGGATCTTGCGCGCCAGCTTCACGGTGCAGAGCTGCCGGCCTGCGGGGAGCATCCCCGCGGCCCGGTCCAGCTCCGCGGTGACGAAGCGCCAGTCGAAGGGAGCGTTGTGTGCCACGAAGACCCGCCCCTCCAGCAGGGGGAGGAGCCGGTCCACCACCTCGCGGAAGCGCGGCGCCCCCAGCACCATCTCGTTGGTGATCCCGGTCAGCGAGGTGATCATCGACGGGATCCGCCGGTCCGGGTTGACCAGGGTGGCGAAGTGCTCCCGGATCTCGCCACCCGACACGCACACCGCGGCGATCTCGGTGACCCGGTGACCGCCCCCCGGGGAGCCGCCAGTGGTCTCCACGTCCACCACCACGAAGCTCTCCTCGCGCAGGAGCCTGCGGGTGGGGGCAGCGGGCCCCAGCGACCACACCCCGTCGCCGGACACGGAGAAGCGCGGATCGGAGCCCAGGAGCGCGAACACGGCGCCTGCCGCGGCGCGCGGATCCCCCGTGATCCCCAGCACCTGGACCGCGAGCACGGCGGTGTGCAGCGGGCCGTGCTCCAGAAGGCGGAGCGCCCGCTCGGTCAGCGTCCCTCCGCGCTGGAAGCGGAGGCCCGCGTCGTAGGCACGGACGGCGTTCACCAGATGTCCTCCCGCAGCACCGGGAGCGTCATGCACCGCCCGCCGCCGCCGCCGCGGACCAGCTCCGCGCCCTCGAAGGCGATCACCGCCCGGTCACCGTCCTCGATCTCCACGTCCCCGGTGAGGAAGTCGAGCGCGTGGACCATGCGGTACCCCGCCGTCTTCTCCATCTCCCGCATGGTGGCCTCGTTGCGCGAGTACCCCAGGACGATCCCGGGGCGCACCGCCACGAAGTTGCACCCGCTGGCCCACTGCTCCCGCTCCTGCGTGGTGGGGTGGTGCCCGCCGCAGCAGATGGGCTCCAGGGGGAGATCCACCTTCCGGAGCGCCGCGAACACGTCGGAGTGCTCCCGCACCCCTTTGCCGTCCGGACGGTAGTAGAGCACCGGGAGGCGCGCGGGACCGAAGAAGTACGGCGGGTACACCACGCAGTGCTCGCAGTCCACCATGGTCAGGATCATGTCCAGGTGGATCGCCGGGCTCTCGCTGGGGAGCACCAGCACCAGGACGTGCTCTATCCCCGCCGTGTCGCGCAGCCCGTCCACCAGCCCCTCGATCGCCGCCGGGGAGGAGCGCTCGGAGAGCCCGATCATTGCCAGGTCCGGGCGGAGGATCAGGACGTCCCCCCCCTCGATGGTGTAGTCGCTACGGTGCTCCTCGGCCCCGTCGTAGATCAGCCCGGCGTTCCCCAGGAGCGGGTGGTACGAGAAGAGCGCCTTCATCAGCAGCTCCTCCGTCCAGCGCACCGCGTACTTCATGGCGCCGATGATGATCCCCTCGTTCACCACCATCGCGGCGTCGCGGGTGAAGAACAGGTTCGGGAGCGGCGGCAACTCGTAGGAGACCTTGTGGAGGAGCTTGGAGATGGGGCCCTGCGGCGACTCCTTCCCCTCGATGAACATCCGGATCAGGTCCGCGCCGGGTGTCTCGGCCACCCGGTCGCCGAGCGGCTCGGACGAGGCCACCTCCATCACCCGCTCCACCAGGAAGCGCCGCACCTCGGGCTCGTCGATGATGTCGGCCAGGAGTTCGCGGACCTCCAGCACCTCGCAGAAGCGCGAGAGGATGGCACGGAAGCGGTGGTGCTCCCGGCGCGCCTGGTCCACGTCGATGATGTCGTCGTACAGGAACTGCTCGCGGTTGGAGGGGGTGACGGCCAGCAACTCGTTCCCCGGGGTGTGGCAGATGACGCGGCGGAGCGAACCGATCTCGGAGGTGACGTGCACCCGGGTGCGCGTGGCGGAGGCCGTGGTGATCATGGCCGGGAAGATAGCGGAGGCCCGTAGGGCGGGCAACCGAGCGCGGGGGCCGTCACCGGTTGTGGATGGCGTACGCCAGCCCCTCCAGCTCCACGGTCATGTCGACGTTGCGGAGGGACACGCTGGGGGGGACGCGGAGGCGGATGGGGGCGAAGTTGAGGATGGCGCGCACCCCGGCGTGGACCACCCGGTCCACCACCCCCTGGGCGGCCTCGGCCGGGACGGCGACGATGACGATGTCGATCTCCTCGCCCCGCAGGGCGGCCTCCATCTCCTCGTCGGGAAGCACCCGCAGGTCGCCCCAGGAGGCGCCCACCTTCTCCGGGTCGGTGTCGAACACGGCGCGGATGAGGAAGCCGCGGCGCTGGAAATCACGGTAGGAGAAGAGCGCCGAGCCGATCTTCCCCGCCCCCACCAGCGCCACCCTCCAGGTGCGGGAGAGGCCCAGGATCTCGCGGATCTGCCGGAGCAGCTCGGGGACCGAATACCCCAGCCCGCGCTTTCCGAACGACCCGAAGAAGGAGAGGTCCTTGCGGACCTGGGCGGAGGTGGTCCCCCCGCGCTGCGCCAGCTCGTCGCTGGAGATGGTTTCGATCCCCCGGTCCCCCCCCTCCTGAAGGAAGAGGAGGTACAGGGAGAGCCTGCGGACGGTCGACTCCGAGATCTTCTTCATTCGCGGCGAACCCACGGCACCGGCGGGAGCGGAGGAGCGTCTCCTTGTGAAAACATTCACAAAATAGGCCGCGATGTGCCCCCCGTCAACGCTCCCGGGATCAGCCGGACGCCACCCTCCGCCGGGCAAGGGCCCGCGCCAGGGTCACGAACTCCTCCGGGGTGAAGGTCTCCGGGCGGTCCCGGAGGTCCATGCCCAGCTCGGCGCCCAGCGCCTCCACCTCCTCCGGGGACAGCCTGTAGGCGTCGCGCAGGACCCGCTGGAACTGCTTGCGGCGCTGGCCAAAGGCGGTGCGCGTCAGGTCGCGCACCTCCCGCTCGTCCTCCGGCTCCAGGCGGGGCGGGTGGTGCGGGACGATCCGCAACACGGTGGACTCCACGTCGGGGACCGGGCGGAACGCGTTGCGCCCCACTTGCAGCACCCGCTCGGCGTCGGCCACCGTCTGCACCCCCACTGCGAGGGCGCCGTACGTCTTGCTCCCCGGCTTCGCCAGGATGCGGTCGGCCACCTCGCGCTGCACCATCAGCACGATCTCCCGGGGGCGCGGGCGGCGCTCCAGGAGGGAGAAGAGGATGGGGGTGGTGATGTTGTAGGGGATGTTGCCGATCACCCGCAGGGCCCCGGGGTCCCGCGACACCTGCTCCAGCGGGACGCCCAGGATATCGGCGTGGACGATCTCCACCGAGGGCCGGTCCGCGAACTCTTCCCGGAGGCGGGGGACCAGGTCGTCGTCCAGCTCCACCAGGACCAGCCGCCCCACCCGTCCCGCCAGGTGGCGGGTCAGCGCCCCCCGCCCGGGCCCGATCTCCAGCACCTCGTCCTCCGGCCCGGCCTGCAGCGACTCGACGATCCGGCGCTGGAGGTTGGCGTCCACCAGGAAGTTCTGCCCCAGCGAGCGCTTGGCCCGCGGCGGCTCCCCGGGCCCCCCTCCCCCGCTCCGCGTTCGGCGCGGGCGGCTCATGCTCAGAAGCGGACCAGGACCGCGGTACGGTCGTCGGGGGGAACTTCGCCGGGGGCGGGGCCCAGGTGGAAGAGCCGGTCCACCACCTCGCTCGCCCGGCTGCGCCGCGACCGCGCCACCTCGTCCAGTAGGATCCGCTCGCCCGCCACCTCCCCCGCCTCCAGCGAGTCGGAGAGTCCGTCGGTGAACAGGAAGAGCAGATCCTCCCCCGAGCGCCAGGGGACCGAGGTCTCGTGGTAGGCCTCCAGGTCCACGATCCCCAGCGGGGGGTCGGTCGCCGCCAGGCGCTCGGCCGCTCCCTCTCCGGTCACCCGGAAGGCGTGGGCGTGGCCGGCGTTGGCGAAGTCGATCCTCCCTTCCGCGGGGTCGATGACCCCGTAGAAGAGGGTGAGGTACATCTCCGTAGTCTCCAGCTCGTCGATCAGGGTGCTGTGCACCCGGCGCAGCACCTCGGCCGGGGGGTCGCCCTCGGAGGCGTGGATGGCGACGGCGCTCATGGTCAGCGCCATGATCAGCGCCGCCCCGAACCCGTGGCTGGACACGTCCCCGATCATCACCCCCAGCCGCCCCCCGGGGAGTCGGAAGAGGTGGTAGAAGTCGCCTCCCACCGACTCGGCCGGGGCGCACCGCGCCGCCACCTCGGCGTAGCCCTCGAACTGCTCCAGCGGGGGGAGGAGCTTGAGCTGGAGGTCGTGGGCCAGCTCCAGCTCCCGGACCATCCGCTCCTGCCGCAGGCTCTCGGCGATCAGACGGTTGTTCTCCACCGCGGCCCCGATCTGGCTGGCGATGGCGGAGAGGAGCTTGAAGTCGCCCGCGGAGAAGGCCTCGGAGGTGCTCCGCCCCACCAGGTTGATGACGCCGATGGTGCGGGTCTCGCCCTCGGGGGGGGTGTAGCTCACCGGCACGGACAGGAAGGAGCCGCGCTGCACGTGCGCCGGATCGCAGTCGGGGCGGGGATACTCCTCCCCCGGTCCCAGGAGGACGGAGCGGCGCTCCCGGAACACCTCGGCGGTCACCGAGCACGGGTCGGAGACGGGGATCGGGTCGCGGTGCCCGTCCCCGCCCACGGCAGCGGCCAGGTGGAGGAGGTCGGCCTCCGGGTCGTGCACCCAGAGGGATGCCCGCCGCGCGCCCAGGATCCCGATCACCTCCTCCAAGATGGTGCCGGCCGCCCTTTCCAGGGAGATGACCGACCCCAGGATCTCGCTGATGGAGTACAGCAGGGTAATCTCCTCGTACCGCTCCGCGATCTCCCGGCTGATGGAGCGGACCTCCGCGTCGTGCCGGAGCGAGCGGGAGACCATGGAGGCGAGGAAGCGGGCGGCAGGGCGCGCCTCGTCGGGGGGGAGGCCGGGGACCTCCACCCGGAGGGCGACTCCCGCCCCGTCCCCGGCGTCGACGGCGTCGGGACCCGGACCGCACTCCTCCGGCTCCTCCCCCTGCCCGGCCAGCACCCACCCCTCCTCGGCCCGTACCCAGACGCGCGCGTCCTGCCCCCAGGCACGCCGGAAGTCGTCGACGACCTCGCGCGCCGCCGCAGGGAGGGAAACGGGGGAGGAGACCGGGGGAGACATGGCCAGGGAGTCTATTCGCCCGAGGCCTTCCGCATCGGGGCGTGGCGGTGGAGAACGAAGCGCACCTGGTTGCCGCGCTCGTTGTACTCCACCTCGTCCATCAGCTTGTAGAGGAGGAAGATCCCACGTCCACCGGGACGATCGAGGTTGCCGGGGAGGGTGGGATCGGGAACCGCGCGCGGGTTGAACCCCTTCCCCTGGTCGGTCACCCGGACGGCGACGCGTAGGGGACTGAGCTCCACCTCCACCCGGACGTGCTTCTCGGGGTCGCGCCCGTTGCCGTAGATCACGGCATTGGCGAGAGCCTCGCACATCCCCACGCGGAAGTTGAGGTTGAGCCGGGAGCCGTCGAACGCCATCTCACGGCAGCGATTCACCAGGTAGGCCACCGCCCTCTCGATGACGCCGACGTCGCTGGGAAGCTCCAGGACGAACGCCGTGAGCTCCCCCGCTGCCGCGCCACCCGGGTCATCCGGAACAGCGGGCGGCTCTCCGTACGGATGTGAGCGCATGACCTCGCGCGGACTTCTTCAGAGGGACTGGAGTGCCTCGTCCCGGGAATCGGCAATGTTGAACAGGGTGTCCAGCTTGGTGAGCTCGAAGAGGGTCCGGAGGTCCTCGTTCAGGTTCGCCAGCCGCAGCTCGCCGCCCTGCTCCCGGATCTTCTTGGACAGGCTGACCAGGACCCCGAGCCCCGAGGAGTCGATGTAGCCGGTGTTGGCGAAGTCGATCAGGAACTTGCGCTCACCCCCCTCCAGCTCGTCCAGCACCTTCTGCTTGAGCTCCTGCCGGTTTCCGACGATGAGCTGACCGTCCACGTCCACCACCACCACACCGTTCTGCTTACTCGTCTGGAAGCTCATGGCTCCTCCACGCATCGGGGTTGAATACGCACTCACCAGCGTAGCGGCACGAGCAAGCCATATGCCAGGCAGGGGGCGGAGCGCTACCCTGCCATGAGCGCGGTGATGCACGCAACGTTCACTATATCGTCCACGCTGGCGCCGCGCGAGAGGTCGTTGCACGGTCGCGCCAGCCCCTGCACCACCGGGCCCACCGCCTCCGCGCCGGCCAGCCGCTGCACCAGCTTGTAGGCGATGTTCCCCGAATCCAGGTCGGGGAAGACCAGGACGTTGGCGCGCCCCACCACGGGGGAGCCCGGGGCCTTGCGCGCGCCGATCGCCTCGATCAGCGCCGCGTCCGCCTGCAGCTCCCCGTCGGCCGGGATCCCGGGCGCACGCTGGCGGAAGAGGGCCAGCGCCTCCCGCACCTTCTCCACCCGCGGCCCCTCCGCGCTCCCCAGGGTGGAGTACGACAGGAAGGCGACGCACGGCTCGTCCCCTACCACCCTTCTCCGCGCGTCGGCGGCGGCCAGGGCGATGTCGGCGAGCTGCTCCGGGGTGGGATCGGGAACCACCGCGCCGTCCGTGAAGGTGAGCACCTCCGGCTCCGCGCCGCGGAAGGGACGCACCACCATATAGAAGGAGGAGGAGATGGTGCGGATCCCCGGCGCGGGCCCCACCGCCCAGAGCGCGGCGCGGATCACCTCGCCCGTGGAGTGCACCGCCCCGGCGACGGAGCCGTCCGCCTCCCCCGTCGCCACCAGGAGGGCACCGAAGAGGAGCGGGTCTCCTGCGTGACGGAGGGCATCCACTTCGGTCATCCCCCTGGCGCAGCGCCGCTGGTGGAGCCGGGCCCCGAGGTCGGCGCGGCGGGGGTCGTGCTCCGGGTCCACCACCTCCACCCGCCCTCCCACGCCCATCCGGTCCAGGTCGGCCGTGGTCAGCTCGCCCCCCACCACCAGCGGTCGGACCAGCCCCTCGCGCGCCAGGCGGGCAACCGCTTCCAGCGTCCGCTCGTCCGCTCCCTCGGGGAAGACGATCCGGCGGGGGCGGGCACCCGCCCGGGCGCGGACCGACTCCAGGAAGGTCACGGGTGCGCCGCCGACCGGATACGCCGCAGCACCGGGGCGGGGACGAAGGGGGAGACGTCGCCACCCAGCGCCGCGATCTGCCGGACGAGCGTCCCGGAGATGAAGGAGTGTTCCGGGTCCGGCGCCATGAACACCGTCTCGATCCCCTCGTCGAGACGCCGGTTCATCACGGCCATCTGCAGCTCGTACTCGAAGTCGGCCACGGTGCGGACCCCGCGGATCACCAGGCCGGCGCCGATCCGCCGGGCGTAGTCCACCAGCAGCCCCTGGAACTCCGCAGCCTCCACCCGCGGCTCGCCCGCGAAGGTCTCGCGGATCAACTCCACGCGCTCCTCCACCGAGAACAGCCCCTGCTTGGCGTGGGTGGGGGAGTGGGACACGGCGATGACCACCCGGTCGGTGAAGCGGAGGGCGCGGCGGACGATGTCCTCGTGGCCGCTGGTGATGGGGTCGAACGACCCGGGACAGACGGCGATCCGGGGACGGATCCCGTTCATGCGGGGAGGAAGGTGAGCACGGTGTCTCCGTAGCGGCGGGTGCGGGCGGCGGGGATCTCGGGGAGGGTATCGTCACGCCGGTGCTCCACGCACAGGAGCCGCGCGAACGGCCTCCCGGCGAAGCGGGCGGCGAGCGCCGCCGCGAGCCCCTCCCCGTAAGGGGGGTCCGCGAAGGCCAGGTCGAAGGCCCCGGAAGGGAGCCCGGCGACGTAGCGCAGGGCGTCGCCGCGGACCACCTCCGCCCGCCCGGCGGCGCCCAGCGTCTCCAGGTTGGCGCGCAGGGCGCGGAGCGCGCCCGGGGAGCTCTCCACGAACACCGCGTGCTCCGCCCCCCGGGAGAGCGCTTCCAGCCCCAGCGCCCCCGACCCGGCGAACAGGTCCAGGATGCGCGCCCCGGGGATCTCCTCCGCCACCGCGCTCATCCACGCCTCCCGCACCCGGTCCGTGGTCGGACGGGTCCCCCGTCCCGGCGGGGCGGTGATCCGCCTCCCGCCCCACTCGCCCGCGATGATCCTCACGTCGTGGCGGGCCGGACGTCCACCAGCCTGGCCTGGAGACGGGACTGCCCGTTCCAGTGGTTCTCCTCCAGCTTGAAGGCCACGTCCAGCGCGCCGCGGGTGAACGAGGGGTCGCCCAGCCGGTCACCCATCCCGAAGCCGATGGCCTCCAGGGTGGCGCCTCCACCCGCGAGGACCAGCTTGAGGTGGTTCTGCCCCACGATCCGCGGGTGCCCCGACACACCGACACCCCGCGCGGCGAAGACCGGCGTCGGGTTCCCGATTCCGAACGGGCCGGCGTGGCGCAGCATCCGGAAGAGCTCGTCCCCCGCTTCCGGGAGGGCGAGCTCCAGGTCGATGCGCACCTCGGGGACCAGGTCGTCCTGGGTGAGGATGGCGCGGGCACGGGCGTTGAAGGCGTGGCGGAAGGCATCCACCCGGTCGCGGAGGATGGAGCACCCGGCGGCGTAGCGGTGCCCTCCGAAGCGGACCAGGTGCTCGGAGCAGTCGCGCATCGCCTCGTACAGGTGGAAGCCACGGATGGAGCGGGCGCTCCCCTTCCCCTCCTGCGAGCCGTTCAGCGCGATCAGCACCGTGGGCCGGTGGATCCGCTCCACCACGCGGGACGCCACGATCCCGATCACACCCGGGTGCCACCCTTCGGAGGCCAGGACCACTCCCCGGTCCCGCTCCGGATCGAACACCCGGTCGAGGACCCGCATCACCTCGCCCAGCGTCTGCCCGTCCACCGTCTGGCGCGAGCGGTTCTCCGCTTCCAGCGTCGCGGCGATCTCCACCGCCTCCCCCGGGTCGTCGGTGGTGAGCAGGACCACGGCGCGGAGCGCCTCCCCCATCCGCCCCACCGCGTTGATCCGCGGGGCCAGGATGTATCCCACCTGCGAGGCGGAGATCTCGGCGCGGTCGGCGAGCCCGCAGCCGGCGAGCAGGGCGCGCAGCCCTGGATTGGGGGTCTGCGCCAGGATCCGCAGGCCGTAGCGGACCAGCACCCGGTTCTCCCCGGAGAGGGGGGCCAGGTCCGCGATGGTGGCGATGGCGACCAGATCCAGGTAGCCGTGCAGCCGCTCCTCGGGGAAGCCCAGCTCCGCGGCCAGCGCGCAGCACACCTTGTAGGCGACGCCCACCCCGGCCAGGCCCTTGTCGGGGTACGAGCAGTCGGCGCGGTTCGGGTTGACCACGGCGACCGCATCCGGGAGGGTGTGGCCGGGGGTGTGGTGGTCGGTGACGATGGTCTCGATCCCCTCCCGCCGGGCGCGGGTGACGGCATCGTGCGCCACGATCCCGCAATCGCCGGTCAGGATCAGCGTGGCCCCCGCGGCCGAGGCGGCGCGGATCCCGGCGTCCGACAGGTCGTATCCGTCCTCCATGCGGTGGGGGACGAAGGGGACGGCCCGCACCCCCATGGCCCGCAGCGCGCGGGTGTAGAGCGCGGTGGAGCAGATCCCGTCCACGTCGTAGTCGCCGTGCACCAGCACGGTCTCCCCGGCGAGCGCAGCACGGCGCAGGCGCGCCACCGCGTCTGCCATCCCGGCGAGCTGCTGGGGGGGGTGGATCTGTCCGGGGTGGGGGCGGAGGAACTCCTTCGCGGGGCCGATCTCCGCGTACCCGCGGTGCACCAGGAAACGGCAGAGGGGCTCGGGGAGCCGCAGCTCGCGCGCCAGGCGCTCCACCGCCGCGCGGTCCGGTGCGGGGGGGAAGATCCAGCGTCGAGCAATGGGCCGGGTGGAGGTCGCGAGCATGCCCGAAAGCTATTCCGACTCCCCCGGACCGGCAAGGCGCCGGAGGGCTCCCCTCGCCCGTCGGGAAGCGTCTCCGCGACGGCGTCGCCATGGCGGCGGATTCGGGAGCACTCCTCCTGAGCGGCGGTCCGGCGACCACGGCGCTGGCGGATTAGAAAGCGGTTCGGACGCTCATCTGGGCGTGGCCGTGTGGGAGCTTGCGCGCTCAGTTCCGGATCACGGACAGATATTCCCGTCGCAGCTCCTGGTAGACCGCGGCCCACGTCCGGTCCTGCACGAGTGCGGCGATCGCTTCCCTGCCGAAGCCGTTCTCCCGGAGGAGCGACACCTCAATCGCTCCCGCGAGCCGCGCTTCGAACTCCAGCACGTCGCTGTCTCGGTCGGTCGACGGTAGGTCCACGAGTTCCATGACGCCGGCAGAACGCACTGGATCAGTGAGGATCTCCTTGGGTCCCGCCGTATTCGTCGCAACGACGCTGCAACCACAGGCCAGTGCTTCAAGGAGGACAAGTCCGAAAGGCTCGTAGGTCGAAGGCAGGACGAACAGATCCGCCCTCCGCATCCATCCTGCGACCTCCTCGGCAGTGACATGCCCGGGAAATGCAACGCGTCGCTCCGCGCCCGAATCCCTGGCTACCCTAGCGAGCCGCTCGACCTCCTGCGGCGGGCCAGTGCCGAGAATC
>DATAAL010000566.1:0-4152 GCA_036260145.1 Longimicrobiaceae bacterium
ATGCCCGGCCCGTACACCTCGCCGCTCTCCGCCTCCACGACGGCGGCGGAGCGCACGAAGCTCGGGTTGATCGCCGCCCCGCCCACGAGGAGCGGATAGCGGCGGCCGCGGCGGTGCAGCTCCTGCGCGCAGAGCGGCATCTGCTTGGAGGTGGAGACCAGGAGGGCGCTGAGCCCGATGGCGTCCGCCCCCACCTCCTCGGCCTTCTCGATGATGGTGTTGACCGGGACCTGCTTCCCCAGGTCGAACGCCGTGTAGCCGTTGTTGGTGAGGATGGTGTTGACCAGCGACTTCCCGATGTCGTGCACGTCGCCGTACACCGTGGCGAGCACCACCTTCCCCTTGGTCTGCCCTTCGGCCTTCTCCAGGTAGTTCTCCAGCCGTGCGACGGCCTTCTTCATCACCTCGGCGCTCTGCAGTACGAAGGGGAGGATCAGCTCCCCGGCGCCGAACTTGTCCCCCACCTCCTTCATCGCCGGGAGGAGAACGTCGTTGAGCACCGGGACGGCGCCGTTGCGCTCCACCGCCCGGTCGATCAGCTCCTCCACCCCCTCCTTCTTGCGGTGCAGGATCTTCCAGTGGAGCGCCGCCTCCGGCTCCATCTCGGCGGTGGGATCGGTGGCGGACTCGGTCTCGGCGGAGCGGCCCTCGTAGAAGGCGATGAAGTCCGCCAGCGGGTCCTTCCCCTCGCCGCGCCGGTCGAAGATCAGGTCGTCCGCCAGCCGGCGCTCCTCCTCCGGGATCTCGAAGTAGGGCCTGACGTGCGCCGGGTTGATGATGGCGGTGTCCAGCCCCGCCTCCACGCAGTGGTGCAGGAAGACGGAGTTGAGCACGGCGCGCGCGTGCGGCGCCAGCCCGAAGGAGACGTTGGAGACGCCCAGCGTGGTGAGCGCCCCGGGAAGCTCGCGCTTGATGGCGCGGATCCCCTCGATGGTCTCCACGGCCGAGCGGCGGAACTCCTCGTCGCCGGTGGCCAGGGTGAAGGTGAGGGCGTCGAAGATCAGCGCGTCGGCCGGAAGCCCGAACTCGCCGGTGGCGATGTCGTAGATCTTGCGCGCGGCGGCGAGCTTGTCCTCCGCCGTCTTGCACATCCCGCCCAGATCCCGGTCGATGGTCAGGGCGATCACCACCGCCCCGTGCGCGGCCACGGCCGGGAGCACGGCGTCGATCCGCTCGCGCCCGTTCTCCAGGTTGATGGAGTTGACCACGGCGCGCCCGGGGGACTGCTTGAGCGCGGCGTCGATCACCGCAGCCTCGGTGGAGTCGATGCAGAGCGGCGCCTCCACTCCCTGGGAGAGGAGCTTGACCACGGTGCGCATCTGCTGCGCCTCGTCCTGGCGCTCGGTGAGGGCCACGCACACGTCCAGGACGTGCGCCCCGCTCTCCGTCTGCTCGCGGGCCACCTCCAGCACGCCGTCGTAGTCGTCGGCCAGGAGGAAGCGCTTGACCTTGCGCGACCCCTGCGCGTTGACGCGCTCCCCGATCATGGTGGGCCGCGGCTCCTGCACCAGGTCGGTGCCGCGGATCCCGGAGGAGAGGCGGGGGACGTACTCCACCTCGCGGGCCCTGGGCGCGGTCCCACCCACGCGCGCCACCAGCTCGCGGATGTGGGCGGGGGTGGTGCCGCAGCAACCGCCCACCACGCTGACGCCGAACTCCTTCACGAACTCCTCGAGCTGCTGCGCGAAGGGCTCGGGGGTCATGGGGTACACCGCGACGCCCCCCTCGTTGTGCGGGATCCCGGCGTTGGGGATCACCGAGATGGGGAGGCGCGAGTTCTCGGCCAGGAAGCGGACGGGCTGCCGCATGTGCTCGGGGCCGGTGGAGCAGTTGAGCCCCAGGACGTCCACCCGCAGCGACTCCAGGGTGACCATGGCAGCCCCGATGTCGGTCCCCAGGAGCATCCGCCCGGAGGTGTCCAGCGTCACCTGCACCTGCAGGGCGATGGGGCGTCCGGCCTCCGCGATGGCCTGCCGACAGCCGAAGATCGCCGCCTTGACCTCCAGGATGTCCTGCGAGGTCTCGATCAGGAGGATGTCCGCCCCGCCCTCGATCAACCCCGCCGCCTGCTCGTGGAAGACCGGGACCAGCTCGTCGAAGGTGATGTTGCCGAGCGTGGGATCGCTGGCGGAGGGGAGGAACCCCGAGGGGCCGATGGAGCCTGCCACGAACCGCGGGCGCTCGGAGGTGGCGAAGCGGTCCGCCACGCGCCGGGCCAGGCTGGCCGCGGCGACGTTGATCTCCCGCACCCGGTCGCTCAGCCCGTACTCGCGCAGGGTGATGCGGTTGGAGCGGAAGGTGTCCGTCTCCAGCACGTCCGCGCCGGCCTCCATGTAGGAGGTGTGGATCTCCTCGATCACCTCCGGCTTCGAGATCACCAGGTAGTCGTTGCACCCCTCCAGCGTTTCCCCGCCGAAGTCGGCGGCGGTGAGGTCGTACCGCTGGATCGAGGTGCCCATGGCGCCGTCGAAGATGAGGACGCGCTGCTCCAGGGCTGCCAGGTAGGGAGAGGCCGTGTTGGACATTGGGTACCGGAAAACGAAAAAGCCCCGCGACGGTCGAGTGCGGGGCGATGCATACCGGGGCGTAGATCCTGCCGGTGTCAATCCCGACTCTTTAGCGTTTTTTTAAGGTGGTCGCAAGCGGTCGCGCTCAAATCCATCCACCGTCGCCTGCGCGGCGACGCAGACAAGCTACACCAACGGCATAAATCGCGCAAGGGAGCCACTCATCCTGTTATCCGGATAAACGGGTGAAAGTGCACGGAGGGCGGGGGGCGCGGAACCGTCGGCCGGGCCGTATCTTTCCGTTCCCTGTACCCTGCCGAAGCTCCCTTCCCGCTCCCGGAGACCGATGAGCCCCTTCGCCCCGCGATCCGTCCGGACCGTCCTCCCCCTGCTGCTGGCTGTCTCCCTCGCCGCGGCGCCGTCCGCCGGCGCGCAGGACACCATACGCACCCGTGCCCGCGCCCTCGGCATCGAGCTGCCGGGTACGCCCGGCCCGCTGAACGCCATCACCGACGTGCCGGGGGTGGAGGTGGGGCACACCACCCTGGTGCGCGGGAGCGGGAGGCTGGTGCGCGGCCAGGGACCGGTCCGCACCGGCGTGACCGCGATCCTCCCGCGGGGCCGGACGGGCCCGGACAGCGTGTTCGCCGCGTGGTTCGCGCTGAACGGGAACGGGGAGATGACGGGAACCACCTGGATCACGGAGTCGGGCGTGCTGGAGGGGCCCGTGCTCATCACCAACACGCACAGCGTGGGGGTCGTGCGCGACGCCACCATCGACTGGATGGTGCGGAACGGCCGCGCGCCCATCTTCGCGCTGCCGGTGGTGGCGGAGACCTTCGACGGCCCCATGAACGACGACCTGGGGTTCCACGTCCGGCCCGAGCACGCCCACGCGGCGCTGGACGGCGCCCGCGGCGGGGCCGTCCCCGAGGGGAGCGTGGGCGGCGGCACGGGGATGCTCTGCCACTTCTTCAAGGGTGGGATCGGCACCTCCTCGCGCCGGGTGAGGGTGGGCGGGACCGACTACACCGTGGGCGTCCTGGTGCAGTGCAACTACGGGGCGCGTGGCAGCCTGCGCGTGGACGGCGTGCCGGTGGGCCGGGAGATCCGTGACCTCATGCCCTGCATGGCGGACGGACTGCGCGCGTCCCGCCCCTGGCTCGCGGGGGTGCCACCGTGCGAGGGCGGGCGTCCCCCGGCGGGGGGCGCGCCGGGGGACGCCGGGGAGGCGCCCTCCTCGCGGGTGGAGGGGATGGGCTCCATCATCGTGGTGATCGCCACGGACGCGCCCCTGCTCCCGCACCAGCTCAGGCGGATCGCCACGCGCGTCTCGCTGGGCGTGGGGCGCATGGGTGGGTTCGGGGAGAACTCCTCGGGCGATATCTTCCTCGCCTTCTCGACCGCCAACCGCGGGGCCTCCGTGGCGGAGGGGACGGCCACGCTGCAGATGCTCTCCAACGAGGAGATCTCGCCGTTCTTCGCCGCCACCGTGTACGCGACCGAGGAGGCGATCCTGAACTCCATGCTCGCCGCGGAGACCATGACCGGCGCGGACGGCTTCCGGGCGTACGCGCTCCCGCACCGGCGTCTGGTCGAGGTCATGCGCCGCCACCACCGCATCCGGGAGTGAGGAGCGGACCGG
>DATAAL010000567.1:0-8540 GCA_036260145.1 Longimicrobiaceae bacterium
CCTGGCGCCGCGCCTCCTCCAGAGCCTTCTGCTCGTCCGTGGGGGCACGGTCCACTCCCCCAGGGACCGAGGCGGAGCGGACAACTTCCTCATAGGCGGGACGCGGTTCGGCCATCGGTGGCACCCCCTCGTGCTTCCGGAGCCACTTCCCCAGAAGCCGGCCGAGCTTCTGTTCGAATGATCGAACATCGTCGAAATTCTCATACAGGTGCTCCCTTTCCTCCTCCAACTTCTTCTTGAACTCGAGCACCTTCGAAAGCTGAGGACCCGGGTCGCCAAGCTGGTTCGCCTCCACATGCTTGAAGAAGATGACTACATCCTTCATGTCCATCTTTGGATTATTCTTGCACTTCACCGCAACATCAAATTCTTCCTCTGTACCGGACCCGAACGCCCCATCCTTCGCCGGGGGCATGCCCCACCAGTTATGGAGCAGGATGATACAATAGTCGCACGTGCGGATCTGCTCGTTGATGTGGTCCTGGGCTCGTCCCATTCCACCAGGTGTGTCCTCCCACCCGACCGGGAGGAAGATTGCATTCTTCTGCACGGCATGGATATCGTTGAACTCATACAGTGTGTCCCGGAACGCCTTACGCTCGGCCTGCAACCCCCCAGGCGATGCGATGAACACACGGTATCCCTTGAGATCAATGACCATGTTCCAATGGATCGAAAGGAGTTGAAGCGGCTGGTTGGAGTATAATAATGCGCTGGTGCTTCAAGCGTAACACGTACGCGGGATCGCCCTGCAGCTACAGCAACTATCATTCGGGCGGACGTAGGTCACAATTGTTCGGCCCATTCTTTCCCGGATCTAGTCGGACCAATGCATCGCCACACAATGGAACCCCTGCACCTGCTTGTGACGGTTTGTGACAGGATCCTTCAAAATCCTGCTCCCAACCGTGATCAGAGGCACATCACGACGAAAAGCCCGGCAACGTACAAGTCGTTGCCGGGCCTAAACTTCACCCAACCGGACGATAACAGGATGTTTCTCGCGAAAAGTGGGCGCTGAGGGATTCGAACCCCCGACCCCCTGTGTGTAAGACAGGTGCTCTGGACCAGCTGAGCTAAGCGCCCGTACCCTACCGGATGATCCCCAGCGGGACCAGCACCACGTATCCCAGCACCAGCAGCCCCGCCGCCAGGCTCGTGGAGCCGCCGTTCAGGAGCACGTACCCCACCACGATCGAGACCAGCCCCGCCAGGAGCAGGATCCAGTTCTGCAGCGAGAACCGGACGGACCCCTCGGACCGCTGCCGGGCCGGCGCGGCGGCGCGGGATTTCGTGGCTGTGGGCGTGGGTCTGGGCATGGCCGAAAGCTATTCCAGGGGGTATTCCACGTCAACCCCGTCCGGGCGCGGCGGGGGGAGCATCCGTTCCTCCGCGCGCATCTCCGCCAGCTTCGCCCGGTCCCTCCTCCTCCGCAGGTAGAACAGGAGGAAGAGGCACAGCGTGGCGAAGAGCCAGAACACCGCCGTCTGCGTCCCCAGGAGGAGCCAGCCGTACCGCCGCCGCACCGAGCGCGCCCACTCCTCCTCGAACTGCCCCATCGTCATTCCGTACGCTGAGCGGATCGCCCGGTCCAGCGACCCCTCGCGCCTCCAGGCCTCGATCAGCACCTCGAACCCGCCCGGCCCGCTCCGTTCCGCGAGGTGCCGCACCGCCGTCGCCGACAGGAGGTAGGCCAGCCGCGCCCGCTCCTCCCCCCGGGGCCAGTCCAGCGAGAGCGAGTCCAGCGGCGGCGCCCGCCCCAGCAGGAACGCCACCCGGAGCTGCCAGGCCCGCTCCTCGTCCCACCCGCCCGAGGCCCACTGCGCGTACCCCTCGTCGAACCAGCGCGGGATCGGCCCGGGGAGCTCCCGGTGCAGCGCCAGGTGGATCAGCTCGTGGCGGAGCGTGGTGCCCAGCGCGCCCGGATCGGTGCGAGGCGAGGCGAAGAGGGGGAGGACGATGGTCCGCTCGGAGGGGATCGCCACCCCGGCCCCCCACTCCGGCACCGCCCCTCCGAGCAGCGAGTCCCACACCGCCTGCGAGGGAGCCAGGATGATGGTGGCCGGGAGCGGAGGGCGCCGCCCGGGGAACCCCGGGAGGAGGAGGGGGCGCCTCGCCGCGGCCAGCACCTCGCGGGCGCGGCCCTCCGCGCGCGGCCAGAACACCACCCGCAGTGAATCCACCGCGAGCACCCGCGGCCCCCCGGATTCGCCGCCCACCTGCGCCGTCGCCGCGGGGGCGGTCAGCAGGAGCAGGAGCGCCGTCAGGAGCTGAAGGATACCACCTCGCCCGCTTCCAGCCGCGCCAGCGCCTCGCCGCACTTCTCTCCCCACGGGTTGAAGCGGTTCGTCTCCACCCCCCGCCGCCACGCCTCCGCCGCCCCCCGGGGGTCGCCGTCCAGGTAGTGGGCGCGCCCCAGCTCCCAGTACGCCTCGATCAGGTTGGGGCCCAGCTCCAGCGCCTTACGAAAGAAGCCCCGCGCGTCCTGGTACATCTCCCGCTCCAGGTACACCATCCCCAGGTACAGGTGCGCGTAGAGCGCCGCCTTCCGGTCGGTGTCCTGGCGGATCACCCGCGACAGGTGCTCGATGGCCTCCCCGAAGATCCCCTTCTTGAGGCAGATGTAGCCGAGGTTCACCCGCGCCAGCGGGTTGTTCGGCTCCTTCATCAGCACCTTGGAGTAGGTGTAGAGCGCCTCGTCGTACTGCTCCCGGAGCATCTGCGCCCATCCCAGCAGGCTCTCCGCCTGGGGGTCGTTGGGGGCCAGCTCCAGCGCCCGGTTCAGCTCCTTGATGGCGCGCGCCTGGTCCCCCGCGGCGATCGCGCTCCACCCGCGCTCCATGTAGGTGGAGCTCCCCAGGTGGTCGGAGCGCGGAGCCGGGGCCGGAGCCATCCCGCGCGGCGCCACCATGGCGATCCCCTTGTACCGCTCCACCAGCGTCCGGATCTCCTCCTTGAAGGCCGTGAGCTGCTCGATCGCCCCCTCGGTCTCCTTGAAGAGATCGACAATGTCCTGTTTGATGCGGTCGCGGTCCGGTGCGGGGGCCGCGGCGGCCCGGTCCAGCGCCTCCGCGATCTCCTCGTAGCGCGTCCGCAGCGAGGCCAGGTACCCGTCGCGCGTCATGGCTCGCCCGGCTTCGCGTCCGTGGCCACCACCTCCGACTGCTCCAGCGCGATCCGCTCCTGGCTGGAGAGGATCCGCTCGATGTCGATCAGCACCACCAGCCTCCCCTCCAGCCGGACGATCCCGCGCACGAACTCCGCCGCCAGCCCGCGGATGTACTGCGGGGGCGGGGAGACCGCCGTCTCGGGGACCCGGAGCACCTCGGTGACCGCGTCCACCACCAGCCCCAGGCGCTCCCCCCCGTACTGCACCAGCACGATGCGGGTCTCCTCGTTCACCTGCGGGCCGGGCACCTCGAAGCGGCGCCGCAGGTCCACCACGGGGACCAGCGTCCCCCGCACGTCGATCACCCCCTCCACGAACTCGGGGGCGCGGGGGACGGAAGTCGGAGCCTGGTAGCGGAGGATCTCGTGCACCGCGAAGACGTCCAGCCCGAACTCCTCCGTGCCGATGCGGAAGGTCACGAGCTGGACCTGCGGGACCGATTGGCGGACGTTTCTCACGACGGCTCTCGCGTGGGCAGAGTGTAGTTGCTCAGGACCTTCGCCAGGTCCAGGACCGTGACCAGCTCGTCCCCGGCGCGCGCCACCCCCAGGACGTGCTCGTCCTGCTCCGATCCGCGGGCCGGCGCCCGCTGCAGGGTGGCGGCGGGGAGGGAGGCCACCTCGCGCACCTCGTCCGCGGCGATCCCGATCCGCCGCTCCCCCGCCTCCAGGATCAGCACCGCGGGGGTTCGCACCTCCTCCAGCCGCACCCCCAGCGCCGGGGCCACGTCGAGGACGGGGACCAGCGCCCCGCGCAGGCGGAGCACCCCCAGCACCGGGCGGGGGAGGTCGGGGAGCGGGTGGACCGCGACGTCCGTGACCACCTCCTCCACCAGGAGGACGTCGCAGGCGTGCAGCTCCCGCCCGATCCGGAACACCAGCAGCCTCAGGAGCTCTTCCTCCCCGGCCGGGCGCTCCTCCTCCGGGGCCCCGGCGTACGTCACGGCGCCTCCCCAGCCCGGGGCTCCGGGGACCCGCCGGAAGCCAGCACCCGCACCTGCTCCATCAGCACCTCGGGGATCCTCGGGAGGGGGAGGATCGCTCCGGCGGACTCGGCCGCGGCCTGGGGCATCCCGTAGATCACCGAGGTGCTCCGGTCCTGGGCGATCCCCCGCCCTCCGGCGCGGACGATCGCCGCCAGCCCGTCCGCGCCGTCGCGCCCCATCCCCGTGAGCACCACCCCGACGGCGCGCGCGCCGTAGACCTCGGCCACGCTGCGGAAGAGGGGGTCGGCAGCGGGGCGCACGCCCCACTGCGGCACCTCCTGGTCCAGTGCGATCCGCGCCCCGCTCCCGTCGCGCATCACCCGCATGTGGAAGTCTCCCGGGGCCAGGTAGACGTGGTTGGCGCGCACCGGCTCCCCGTCCTCCGCCTCGGAGACCCGCAGGGCGCTCAGTCCGTCGAGCCGCTCCGCGAGGGAGCGGGTGAAGCGGGGTGGCATGTGCTGCACCACCAGCACCGCGGCGCCGAAGGAGGAGGCGAGGCGGGGGATCAGCTCCGCCAGGGCGCGCGGGCCCCCCGTGGAGGCCGCGACCGCCACCGCCACCCCCGCCCCGGCGTCGTCCGCACGCAGGGGGCGCACCGGCGGCGCGCCCCCCGCGCGCGGCACCTGCACCCGGATGTTGGCCAGGTTGGCGGAGGCCGCGGCGCGCAGCGCCTCCAGGAGCCGGTCCGACACCTTCCCGATGTCCAGGGAAACCGTCCCTGACGGCTTGGCGACGAAGTCCACCGCCCCGTAGTCCAGGGCGCGGAGCGTCAGCTCCCCCCCCTCGACCGTGTGGGCGGAGAGCATCACCACCGGGCGCGGGGTCTCGCTCATGATGTAGCCGAGCGCCCCCAGCCCGTCCAGCCCCGGCATCTCCACGTCCATGGTGACCAGGTCCGGGTCGTACTGGTGCACCTTGCGGAGCGCGTCGTTCCCGTTGCGCGCGGTGGCCACTACCCGGAACTCGTCGGTGCTCGACACCACGTCGGTGATGACGCGGCGCATGAGGGCGCTGTCGTCCACCACCAGGACGGTGTACGGCCGGTCGTCAGAGCGAGACATCGTCCCTCCCCACCGCGGACACGATCACCCGGCCGTCCCCCACATGGAAGCGCACCGAGCGGCCGTAGTCCGCCCCCACGTCCTCGCCGAGCACGGGGATCCCCAGCTCGCGCAGCGCCTGCCGCGAGGCGGCGATGTTCCGCTCCCCCATGTTGAGCGATCCCGGAGTCATCAGGCTGGCGAACATCGACGCCCCCCCCACCAGCCGCGCCCGGATCCGCCCCCTCCGCCCCCCGGCCTCGCAGATCTCCCGCGCCAGGAGCGGGATGGCGGTGCTGGCGAACTTGGACGGGTTGGAGGCGTCGCGCGCCAGCGCCTGCTCGGGGAGGAGGATGTGCGCCATCCCCCCCACCCGGGCCACCGGGTCGTGGAGGAGGACCGCCACGCAGGAGCCGAGCCCCAGCGTTACCAGCGTGTCGTGCTCACGGCCCACCGCGTGCTGCGCCACTCTCACGAAGATCTGTCGGCCGGTCATGCGGGCTTCTGGAATATCCGTTCCCGGTTGTTCAGGGCGCGGAACAGGGCCCGCGTCGGCCCGATCAGCGTCTCCACCTTCCCCAGCACCAGGAACCCCCCGGGGAGGAGCGCGTCGTAGAAGCGCTGGAAGAGCCGCTCCTGGATCTCACGGTCGAAGTAGATGATCACGTTGCGGCAGACGATCAGGCTCTGTCCCTGGAGAGGCGGATCGGAGATCAGGTCGCGCCGGACGAAGCTGACGTTGCGCCGGGCCTCCTCCCGCAGCCGGAACGGCGGCCCGGGAGAGAACCAGCGCTCGCGGATCTCCGCCGGCGTCTCGGTGAGCGACAGCTCCGGGTACTCCCCCCGCTGGGCCGACTCCAGGCTGTGCCGGTCGATGTCGGTGCCCACGATGTGGAAGCGCGACAGGTCGCCGGTGCGGCCCGCCCGCGCCGCGCGCTCGTTGAGGAGGATGGAGATGGTGTGCGCCTCCTCCCCGCTCGCCGAGCCGGCGCTCCAGATGCGGTGCTGCGGGAGCCGCCACTCGAAGAGCCGCGGGACGATCTCCCGCTCCACCACCTGCCAGGTCTCCGGGTTGCGGAAGAACTTGGTGACGTTGATGGTGAGGGTGTCCAGGAGGAGGTCGTACTCCGCCGGGTCGCCGTCCAGGAGCGCGGCGTACTCGCCGAAGGTCTGCCTCCCCCGCGCGCGCATCCGCACCGCGATCCTCCGGCGCAGGCACTTGTCCTTGTAGAACTGGGTGTTGAACCCGCGCTCCCGGTGGATCTTGGTCTTGAGCCGCTCCAGCTCCTCGTCGTCCCCCTCCATGGGGAGCGAGAACCGGGCGGGCGGCGCCGGGGGCCTGCTCATCGGAGGACGGTCTCCACCAGTTCCAGGTTGGTCCGCACCGTGGTGTTCGCCGGGTTCAGCTCCAGCGCACGCCGCCAGAGCCGCACCGCCTCCTCCCGGTTCATCCGCTTGTAGTGGATGTTCCCCAGCTTGAAGTAGGTGTCGTCGCCCAGCTCCGGGTCCAGCTCCAGCGCCCGCCCGTACAGCTCCGCCGCCTCGTCGTACGCGCCGCGGCGGTACAGCACGTCCCCGAGCGACTTGTGCGCCTGCTGGATGCTGCCGTCCTCCTCCACGGCGCGGCGGTAGAGCGCCTCCGCCTCCTGCCACTCTCCCCGGCGCTCGCGGACGGCGCCCAGGTGCAGAAGGAGGAGGGCGGAGTGGGGGTGGGCCGCCAGCCCCTCCTCCCCCAGCTTCAGCGCCTCCGCGTCGCGCCCTGCCGCCGCCTCCGCGATCACCGCGAAGGCGTAGTACACGGCGGGGGGGCGCCCCCGCTCCCCCAGCGCCTCGCGGTACTCGGCGAAGGCCCGGGAGGACCCCGGGGCGTCCCCCCCCTTGAGGAGGAGGATCGCGCGCGAGAGGAGGACCGGGGCGCGCTTCGGGGCCAGTCGCGCCGCCTCGTCCACGGCGGCACGGGCGTCGTCCAGCCGGCCGGCGCGCTCCAGCGCCAGCGCCAGGTTGTGGAAGGCGGAGGCGCGGGGACCGCCCTGCTCGATGGTGTCCTTGAGCCAGCGGACGGCGGTCCGGTCGTCGCCGGTGCGGAGCCCGATCAGCGAGAGGAAGAAGCGCGCGTCCAGGTGCCCGGGCTGCAGCTCCACCACCCGCCGGAACTCGCGGGTGGCCTCCTCGTACATCCCGGTCTTGTAGAAGGCGACACCCAGGTTACGGTGCTCCTCGATCCGTGCCATCGGCACCGCCTGGACCTCCACCGGGCGGCGGCGCCCCACCGGGTGCGCGAACCCGGCCTGGATCAGCCCGAAGAGCGCCTTCCCCACGTCGAACTCCACCAGCCCCGACTCCTCGATCAGCTCCTGCACGGTGCGCTTCCCGTCCACCAGGGGGAGGATCTTCCGCTGCTCCCCGGTCAGGTCGAGCCCCTCCACGGGGTGGGCGGGATCGAGCTGGAAGATCAGGTCCAGCGACGGGATCTTCTTCTCGATCAGGCTCCACTCGTCGATCCGGCGGGCCCCCTCCAGGAGGAGGTTCTCCGGGTTGATGGAGACCAGCATCGCCCCCTCGGGGGGCCGCTGCTCCGCCTCGAAGTAGAAGGAGCCCTGCGACCAGGTGAAGAGGTAGTAGACCGCCTCCTCGATCTGGATGCGGATGTACTGCTCGAGCTGCCCGCGAGTGATGGCGCCCCGGCGGATCAGGATCTCCCCCAGCCGGAGGTCCGGCGTCTTCCCCTGCTCCTCGACCGCCGCGAACAGGTCGGGGGCGGTCACCAGCCCGTTCTTGACCAGGAGGTCGCCCAGGCGGTCGCGCCGGTTCACGATGGAGGCGTAGGTGATCCGCCCGCGCTCGAAGTAGATGTAGCCGAAGTTGGAGCGGTCGGTGACCGACAGGCACCCCGTTTTCTGCCCCATCGCCAGGAGCTGGAGCACGTCGGGGAGCGACGCTTCCTTCAGCGAGCCCTTGATGGCCATCAGGCGAGCTCCTCGATCAGCCGGTCCTCCAGCGCCAGCGCCGACCAGGCCACCTTCTCCGGGTTGAAGAACCAGCGGTCCGTTCCGTCCCCGCTCCCCCGCCCCGCGGGAGCGGGCGGCGGCGCCACCGGACGGGCCAGGTCCACCACCAGCCCCCCCTCCAGCCGGGAGCGGAGGCGGGCGTCCAGACCGGCCAGCTCGCGCGGAGGGCGGTCGGCGGCCACCACGAGCTGCGTGTCGGAGCGCAAGAGGGCGTCCAGGAGATAGAACACCTCCTCCTGCACCCGCTCATCCCCCGACAGCTCGTGGAGCGCGTCCAGGAGGAGGAGGTCGACGCCATGGTACCGCCGCCGCCACATCTCCCCCACCCCCGCGCGAAG
>DATAAL010000568.1:0-18796 GCA_036260145.1 Longimicrobiaceae bacterium
CACCGCGCGGTGCTCCCCCTTCGACGTATGCTGACGATGAGAGTTGTCGCTTACCGGTGAGCGACAACCGCTCCTGACTGGAGCATGTCCCAGAGGTCGCGTGGGGGAAGGATCCTGATTCCATGTACTTCGTCGGCCACCTCCAGCAGGTCCTTATCCCCGGTGACGAGGACATCCGCGGCGGCACCCAGCGCGGAGGCGAGTACCCACGTGTCGTCCGGATCACGTACCTGGACGGGAGGGGTGTGCCCGAGGATGGCGTGAGGTCTCGCGCCAGCGAGAAGAGCCTGGACGAACGCCTCGATTTCCGGCTCCGGGGCCCTGATCTTTTCCCATAGCTTCCTGCGCACCTCGTCGAGTACCACGGCGCCGATGATCAGCTCATGCTCGGAACGTTCGAGGACCAGTTTGAGTAGCCGGTAGCAGGTGCCGTCACTGAGGAATGCGCTGACCAGGACGTTGGTGTCGGGGAAGACCTTCACGAGCGGTCGTTCAGGATCTCCGCCTCGTCGGTGTATCCGGCGCGCTCCGCGTACGGGCGTAGACGTTCCCGTCCGGCCTCGAACTCCTCGACACCCATGCGGGTCGTGTAGGCGGTCCGCGCGAGCTCGATGCGTCGGCGGATGGCGTCGGCGATGAACTCGTTCCGATCCAGTCCCGCCTGTCCGGCCAGACGCTCGATCTCTCTCAGCATCTCGTCGCTGAGCTCGATCTGAAGCGTGGTCATCGCGGCTCTCCTTTCAGGCTCCGTTGCCATCAGCGTAGCGTATCCGGAAACGGCACACAAGTTCCGGTTCCGGCTGTCCTGGCCCATGGTGCTCAAGCTGCAACGGCCCCGAGCGGGAGCTCTCTGGGTCGTCGCCATTTCCTCCACCATCTGCGCCGTGCTTCCATCTCCTGCGGCAACGGGGCCCCGCCACGGCTACGGCACCTGCCGCAGCACCGCCTCGAACACCTCCCGCGCCACCCGGTCCCCCAGCTCCCCGGCCAGCTCCAGGACGAGGTCGCGCAGTACGCGCTCCTCCGCGTCGGGGGCGAACAGGTTCCGGTCGTCGCGCGGCAGGTTCAGCGTCCTCCAGTCGCCGGTGAACACGCCCCGGCGGAAGCGGCCGGAGCGCTCCGCCGTCGCTGTCGCCCGGTCCAGGACCCGGGCATCGCGGGCGTCCACCAGGGTGAGCGACACCCGCGCCCACGCCTCGCGGCGCCCCTCCCGGAGCACGTAGGCGGTGTCCACCCCGTCGCGCGTGCGCGCCGGGCGGCGCGACTCCCGCACCTGCGTCTCCCCCAGGCGCACGCTGTCCATCTCCACCACGACGGCGAGGTCCGCCCCCACCGTCCGCGCCAGCCGCGCCGCCTCGCGGACCGACGCCGGCCGTCGGACGTACCCCTCGCGCCGCGCCTCCCGCTCCACCCGGGCGGGGTCCGTCACCTCCACGAACGGGGGCGCCCCCGGCCAGTGCCGCTCCGCCAGCACGTCGTCGGTCTCGGGGAGTAGCTCCTCGGGGAGCCGCCGGCGCAGCTCCTCCCTGGCGGCCAGCGGGAGCACCGCCACGCGCACCGTCCCCCGACGGAGGAGGTCTGCCTGGAACAGGGCCAGCCGCTCGGCCTCGGGCCCGCGCCCCAGCTCCCGCAGCCCCCGCTCCACCACGTCGTACGCCGCCCGGTAGCGCCCGCGCGCGGCCTCCGCCTCACCCCAGGACAGGTAGACCCCGGAGCGCGCCCGGGCCAGCCGCTCCCGCTGCTCCGGAGAGGGGTCCAGACGGGCGCCCGCCCGCTCCAGCTCGCGGAGCGCGTCGTCCCAGCCGCGGTTCTGCGGCGCAGCGGCCGCAGCCAGTGCCGCCTCGATGGCGCGGTCGAAGACCGCGCGGCGCCGCTCCGCGTACCCCGACGGCTCGGTCAGCGGCACGCCCACCGCCGCGGCGTCGCGGCGCAGCGCTTCCAGGCGGAGAAGGACCTCCGCGGCCTCCCCGGACCGGCCGCCGGCCTCCAGAGC
Organism: Longimicrobiaceae bacterium; assembly: GCA_036260145.1. GTDB lineage: Bacteria > Gemmatimonadota > Gemmatimonadetes > Longimicrobiales > Longimicrobiaceae > JAFAYN01. Next base: position 1,994 of record DATAAL010000568.1, read on the forward strand.
GGCAGACTCGCGCAGGAGGTCGTCGGTAGCCCGGGCGCCCGTCTCCGCCAGCCGGCGGCGGGCGTCCTGGAGCGAGGGGTCCTTCCGGAGCGTCTCGATGTAGCGCCGGGCCGCCTCGACGGATCGCCCCTGCTGCTCCAGCTCCACCCCCTGCTCGTAGCGCCTTGCTGCGCTCGCGCACCCGGCGAGGACCGCGAGGAAGACGAGGACCAGAACGCCACCAACAGGGGGCCGGCCCCAGCCGGTCGGGTCGCGCATCGGGGTGTCTCCGGGAGGCCGTGGGGAGAACGAGCCGCGGGATGCTTTATCGTGGCGCCGCCCGGCCGTTCCTGCAACCCGTGGGCGCCCGCACTACCCGAAAGCCGGCCGAGCCGCTAATATGTTGTTGTCGTGCCGCGGGTTACCGCGCCTCTCACCGAACGCCGTCCCTACTCCCCCATGCTCCGCAAGCGCTGGCTCCTCGCGGGCCTCCTCGTCGTCCCCACGATCGCCTGGACCGCTGTGAAACCCTCCAACGAGCGCGACTGGACGCCGGACAACGCCCGCCTGGCGTGGGCCGAGTTCCGCGGCGACTCCGTGGTGGTCCACAACGTCCGCAACGCGCACTACACCACGCAGCACGAGTACACCGTGGTGTGGGAGGACCGCGTGTACGACCTCCGCCGCCTGCGATCCGTGTGGTTCGGGGTGGAGCCTTTCGAGCGCGACTGGCGCGGTCCGGCGCACACCTTCGTCAGCTTCGGGTTCGACGACGGGCGCTACCTGGCCGCCTCGGTGGAGATCCGCAAGGAGAGGGGGGAGTCGTTCTCGCCGCTGAAGGGGGTGCTCCGGCGCTTCGAGCTGATCTACGTCCTGGGGGACGAGCGCGACGTGGTGAAGCTCCGCACCAACTACCGGGACGACGACGTGTACCTCTACCCCGTGCGGGCCACGCCGGAGCAGAGGCGGGAAATGTTCGTGGAGGTGCTCCAGCGCGCCAACCGGCTGCGCGAGAAGCCGGAGTTCTATAACACCATCTTCAACAACTGCACCACCAACCTGGCCCGCCACGTGAACCGGATCTCGCCGGGGCGGGTGCCGTTCAGCTACCGGCTCGTCCTCCCCGGGTACGCGGACGAGCTGGCGCTCCGGCTGGGGATCCTGGACACCGACCTCCCCATCGAGCAGGCCCGGAAGCGCTTCCACATCAATGCACAGGCAGTGAAGTACGCCGATGACCCGGAGTTCTCGCTCCGTATCCGGACCCCCGAGCCGGAGCTCTGATCCCGCCCTCTCAGGACGAGCCTTCCCCCGGCGCCTGTCGGACGGGTGCGGGCGGGTCGAGAACGGCGGGGATGTTGTGGAAGTCCCACCGCTGCTCGCGCACCAGCCGCTCGTAGATCTCCTGCGCGCGCTTCAGCGCCTCCTCCCGCCGCTCAAGGTTCCGCTCGGTCATTCGGTCTCCCACCGGTGGATGGACTCTGGCCTGCCCGGAGGTGAAGTATCGGCACCCGGGCCGCCCCGCGCCACCCGGCTCAGACCGCTCTCGCCGTCCGCTCCCGGTCCTCGCCGCGCAGGTGGGCCAGCCCCTCGGGGAGGATGTGCACCCGCGGGCCGAACGGCGGATCGAGCGGGCCTCCACCTCCGCGGCGGATGAAGCCACTCTCGCGAAGCCGGTCCGCGATCGCCAGTGCGTCCTCGTACGCCAGACCCATCTGCTGCCCCAGCAGGCCGACTGGCACCCAGCGGGAGGGGTCTCCCTCGGACACCTCGGCGATCCGGCGCAGGAAGGTTTCGCGCTTGAGGCCGGCGATCTGTTCCTGAAGGCTGATCTGCATGGCCATGTTCCTCCTAAGCTTAGGTGCTCCATTCGGTTGGAGCAATCGGCATGCCCGCCGGTCCGGCCTCCCCGGTGCCGCCGCCCGTGCCGCCGGGATGGCGCCCCCTCCCGCCCTGGGGTAAGATGTTTCCGTTGCTGCACGGTACCTCCCCCCTACCGACGCCCCTCCCCCGGGGGCACGGGGCGCCTCCACCACCGTCCACGCCGAGGGTCTCGATGCGATTCCCGCCCCTGGCAGCCGCGGCGTTCCTGCTCGCGGCGCCGCCGCTCGCCGCACAGCTCACCACGCCGCTCGACTCCGCTTCGCTGGCCCTGTTCCGGTGGCGCTCCATCGGTCCCGCGAACATGGGCGGGCGCATCACCGACATCGAAGGCGTCCCCGGCGACCCGAAGACCTTCTACGTAGCCGCGGCCGCCGGGGGGATCTGGAAGACCACCAACCACGGGACCACCTTCCAGCCCGTCTTCGACGACCAGGCGGTGATCTCCATGGGGGACATCGCGGTGGCGCCGTCCGACCCGAACGTGATCTACGCGGGGACGGGCGAGGAGGACTCGCGCAACTCCATCTCCCCCGGCGGTGGCGTGTACAGGAGCACCGACGGCGGGCGGAGCTGGCGCCGCGTGGGGCTGGAGCGCACCGAGGCGATCGGCCGGATCGTGGTGGACCCGACCGACCCGGACATCGCGTACGTGGCCGCGCTGGGGCATATCTGGGACACCAACCCCGAGCGGGGGCTGTACAAGACCACGGACGGCGGCGCCACCTGGCAGCTCGTGAAGTTCATCAGCGACCGGGCCGGGTTCGTGGACGTCGCCATCGATCCGTCCGACCGAAACACCCTGTACGCCGCGAGCTGGGAGCGTCTGCGCGGCCCGTACTTCCTGCGCAGCGGGGGTCCGGGGAGCGGGCTCTGGAAGAGCACCGACGCGGGGCGAACCTGGACGGAGATCCGCGGCGGCGGCTTCCCGGGGACCACCAAGGGACGGATCGGGATCGCCATCGCGCCCAGCGCCCCGCAGACGGTGTACGCCATCGTGGAGGCGGACACCCTCCCGCGCGGGGCGTACCGGCGGGCGGCGGGCGACACGGCGCGGCAGCGCTCCCCGAGCGGGCTGTACCGCTCCCGCGACGGCGGTCGGACGTGGGAGCGGATGAACAACCGCAACAACCGGCCGTTCTACTACTCGCAGGTGCGGGTGGACCCGAGGAACCCGGACCGCGTCTACTGGCTGGCGACGCAGTTCAGCTTCTCGGACGACGGCGGGAAGACGGTGCGTACCGGGGGACGCGGCATCCACGTGGACTACCACGCCATGTGGATCGACCCGGACGACCCCGACCACTACCTCCTGGGGAGCGACGGCGGGATCTCGGTGACGTGGGACCGGGGAGGGACCTACGACTTCATCAACACCCTCCCGCTGGGGCAGTTCTACGCCGTCAGCTTCGACATGCAGAAGCCGTATCGGGTGTGCGGCGGGCTCCAGGACAACGGCTCCTGGTGCGGACCCAGCCGCACGCGCGACCGGATCACCAACGCGGATTGGTTCAACGTGGGCGGGGGCGACGGCTTCTACACCGCCAACGACCCCACCGACCCGGACATCGTCTACAGCGAGTCGCAGGGAGGGAACATCTCCCGGCTAGACCTGTCCACCGGCGAGCGCACCCCGCTCCGCTCCGGGAACTGGGCCGCGCGCCGGAGGATGTTCGAGGACTCGCTGGTGGTGGCGCGAGGCGACACCACCGTGCCCGAGACGCCGGAGGTGTCGCGCCGGCTGGGGGAGGTCCGCGCCCGGATCCGCGCCGACTCCCTGGCCTTCATGCGCTTCAACTGGAACACCCCCTTCTTCCTCTCGCCGCACAACCCGCGCACGGTGTACGCGGCGGGGAACCGGGTGCTCAAGTCGGTGCGGCGGGGGGAGGGCTTCGTCCCCATCTCACCCGACCTGACCACGCAGGACCCGGAGCGGATCCGCGTCAGCACGCAGACCACGGGCGGGATCACCCGCGACGTCACCGGCGCGGAGACGCATGCCACCATCACCGCCCTCGCCGAGTCGCCGCTGCGGCCGGGGATCCTGTGGGCGGGCACGGACGACGGCAGGGTGTGGGTGACCCGCAACGATGGGGGTGACTGGACCGACCTGACCGGGCGCTTCCCCGGGCTCCCGGCGCGCACCTGGGTGAGCCGCGTGGAGCCCTCCGCCTTCGACTCCGCGACGGTGTACGTAGCCTTCGACGGCCACCGCACCAACGACTTCACCCCGTACCTGTACGTCTCCACCGACTTCGGGCGGAGCTTCCGCTCCATCGCGGCGGGGCTCCCCCAGGACGGCCCGGCGTTCGTGCACGTGGTCCGCGAGGACCCGCGCAGCCGGGACCTGCTGTACGTGGGGACGGACGTGGCGGCGTACGTCTCCACCGACCGTGGGCGCACCTGGCAGCGCTTCATGAACGGCCTCCCCGCCGTCCCCGTGCACGACCTGCGGGTGCACCCGCGCGACCGGGAGCTGATCGCCGGGACCCACGGCCGCTCGGTGTGGGTGGTGGACGTGTCCCCGCTCCAGGAGATGAGCGACAGCGTGATGGCGAAGCGCGCGCACTTCTTCTCCGCTCCGCCGGCCTACCTGTACGCTCCCACCTTCCAGTCAGGGAGCACCGGGAACAAGCTCTTCCAGGGGGAGAACCCCACCTTCGGCGCGTCGCTGGCGTACCGCCTGGGCCCCGGCACCCCGGGCGACAGTGTGCGGCTGGTGGTCACCGATGTGCGTGGCGACACGGTGCGGGTGCTGCGCGGCCCGGGGGGACCGGGGATGCACCGCGTGTACTGGGACCTGCGTGGGAGCATGCGGCCGCTCTCCCCGGCCGCGGCGCGCGACAGCGCCCTCGCCGCGCGGCGGCGGGCCGCGCAGCCCGACACGGCCCGCGCCCAGCGGGCGGACACGGCGCGGGCGCGGCAGGCGGAGGCCCGGCGGCGCGCGGCCGAGCCCAACCTCCGCCCCGCGGAGACACCCATCGGGCAGGAGCAGCAACAGGCGGGCGGCGGGCAGGGGATGCAGGCGCGCCAGGGGGCGCTGGTACAGCCCGGGGAGTACCTGGTGACGCTGGAAGCGGCCGGCGAGCGGCTGCGGCGGACGGTGCGCGTGGAGGGTCCCCCGCCCGGGGCAGGGGAGGCCCGCGCGACTTCACCTGGAGAAAGGGAGGGATCATGAGCCTGCTGCGAATGGGGGTGCTGCTGGCGCTGCTGGCGGGGGCGGCGGGGTGCGCGACCACGCGCGAGTCCGGGCCGCCCGGGACACCGGCTGCGAGGCGGGACCTCAACGTGATCACGGTGGAGGAGGTCCGGAGCGTCGGGGCGCGTAACGCCCTGGAGGCGGTGGAGCGGCTCCGCCCCCTCTGGCTCCGGACCCGGCCCGGGCGGACTGCCTCGCTGGCAGGGCTGATCCTGGTCTACATGGACGGGGTCCGTCTCGGCGGGGCGGAAGCGCTCCGGACCCTGCCGGCAGAGGGGATCGCGTCCATGCGCTTCCTGGACGCCGCGGCGGCGAAGGCGCAGCTCTCCAACACCGGGTCGGCGGCCTTCGACGGCGCGATCGTCATCTCCAGCTCGCGGGGACAGCCGTAGCGCGTGGTTGTCGCCGCACCGACGAGAACGGCTCCCCCGGAGAATTCAGGGGAGCCGCCCTTTTTCAGCATCCGGACGGGTCCGCGCTCAGGGCGCGCTCCCCGGTCCGGACCCTCCGAAGGTGTACATCGGCTCCTGGATGACGAACAGCTCTCGCCCCGGCACCGGGAAGTGGAGCGGCGTCCCCTTCGGCAGGCGTCCCCAGCCGCGATTGTCGAACCAGCGTACGAACGGATCGATCCCCATCCCCTCGATCCCCTTCTCGTAGTACAGCGCCTCCCACAGGTCGCCGCAGGCCCCGCTCTCGGTACGCGGCACGCAACTGCGGCTCTGCGGGACTCCGGACGCAGTCAACGGCGGGAGCTGGCCGTTGGCGACGCGCGTCCGGTTGATCAGCGCGGCGGCGCCCGCGGCATCGCCCTTCCGGAGCAGCCCCTCCGCCTTGAGCAGGTTCATCTCCGCGACGGTCACGATGGGGAGCGGGCCCTCCCGGTACCGCGTGCCCAGCCGGACCCACTGGTAGGCCGAGAAGTGGTAGGTCCCCCGGCCGACGTTGAACTGGGTGTCGGCGGTGCAGAAGCGGAAGTAGCTCCCGTTGGACGGCACCCCACCCACCGGCGCCGCCGCTCCCTCGATCCGGCGGTCCGGGGTGCGAAGGGTGAAGCGGGTCCGTTGCGCCACCGGCCTCGCCGCCCAGGCCTGGTATCCGCCGGTGGTGTCCGCCGGGCCGACGATCCGGTAGTCCGCACGCATCTGGATCACCGTCCCGCCTTCGCACGCGCGGATCCCGGCGGCGGTGTTCACCGACTGCTGGGTGTAGCGCTTGTACCCGCTCTCCAGTACGGTCTGCTCCCCGATGGGGGCGTGGTCCGCGGTGATCCCGGCGTCGATCAGCTGGATCACCCGGTCCCAGTTCACCGCGGCGCGCTCCTGTGGCGTACGCGCGGAATAGACCATGGTGCGGGCGGCGTAGGAGTTCGCCAGCCGTGCCAGGTCGGTGTTCCGGAGCGCCAGCCCGTTGATCCAGGTGGACGGGAGGGTGAAGGTGTCCGGGGCCGCGCGGGAGGAGAGCTGCGCCGCCTCCGCCAGCATCGCCACCGCGGAGTCGCGGACCTCGGCGTACGGCTTCAGTTTCAGCTCGCGCACCTGGGCCTCGTCCGCCATGTCTCGGCCCTCGCCCACCACGTAGGAGCGGTCGTAGTACATGGCGTAGTAGCCGTGCAGGAGCCCCTGCGTGAACCTGGCGAAGGCACGGACTCGGGCGGTCCGGTCGACACCGTCCACCACCACGCGCGAGGCCGGACGGCCGATTCCGCTGACGAAGCGTAGGCCGTTGTTCGCGTTGTTGATCCCTCCGTACCAGGAGTACCACGGTCCCTGGTTGACGAAGCGGAACGCGTACGCCGGGTCGTTGTTGAAGGCCGTCCGCGGCTCCGACCCCAGGTCCAGGACGCCGCCGTTCGTGAAGGTGGCGGTCATCTCCTCGCCCATCGCGGACACGGCGATGCTGGCGTCGATGCTGGACTGCGTGTAGGTCCAGTAGGGGCGCCACGAGCTCGCGACCAGCGACTCGACGTCCGCCGGGTCCTGGAGGATGCGCTCGATGTCGGGGCTGTTGGGGTTGGGGACGGTGAGGTCCTGGCACCCCGCCAGGAGCAGCGCCGCGCCGAGCGCGGTGAGCTCCTTCTTTCGGTTGTTTGTCATCTGCGACTCGTCCTGTCGGTGGAGGCTAGAAGCTGAACTCGACCAGCGCCGTGACGGTCCGAAAGTTCGGGTACAGGAAGTCGTCTTCCAGGAGCGTCGTGTTCCCCACCTCGGGGTCGTAGCCCGTGAAGGAGGTCCAGGTGAGCAGGTTGCGCCCGATCAGGCCGATGGAGGCGCGCTCCGCGCCCACGCTCCCCAGGAAGCGGAAGCGCCGCGGGTCCAGGTCGTAGCGGACCGACAGCTCGCGCAGCTTCAGGTACGTCCCGTCCTCCACGAAGTGCTCGGTGACGTTGTTCCCGTTGTACAGCGTGAAGTAGTAGTCGATCGGCTTCTTCAGCTCGTCCGGCTTTCCGGCCTGGTCCACGTCCGCGTGACGGAAGTACTGGTACATCCGCTGCCTGGTGGAGTTGTAGATGTCCGCGCCGACCTGCGAGTCCAGCACGCCGAAGACGGAGAGCCCGCCGATCCGGAAGGAGTTCGTGAGCCCGACGTGGAAGTCCGGGAGCGCGTCACCCACCTTGACCAGCGCCGGGGCGCCGAGGGAGTCGAGCTGCACGATGGGGTGGCCCCAGCGAAGGGTGCGCCCCCCCACCACGCCCGAGGTGTTCCAGAGGAGCTGTCCGGCCTGGTTCCGGTTCAGCCCGCCGGTGGGCGAGCCGCCCGATCCCACCCACACCACGTAGCCGTCGTCGTTCACGGCGAACTGGTCGCGGGAGGCGGCGAGGTTGGCGGGGAGCTCGTCCAGGCCGCGGAGGAAGCGGCGGCCGTAGTACAGCCCCGTGGTCTCGCCGCGGCACCGGTAGGTGACGCCGGTCACGAAGCAGCTGCGGTTCCACTCGGTGATCTCGTGCCGCGAGCGGTCGGCGATGAGCCCGACGTTCCAGCTCAGGTTGTCGCGTTGCAGGAGCTGCAGCTCCAGCGACGCCTCATAGGTGTCGCCCTGGATGGTCCCGCCATTGGCCCACTGGGAGAAGAAGCCGGTGGCGCCTTTGGGCGGGAGTTGGATGATCTGGTCGCGGGTGACCACCCGGGCGTAGGTGAGCTGCAGCGACACCTTGCCGTTCAGGCCCACGATATCGACGCCCACCTCCTGTTCGCGGGAGCGCTCCGGCCGCAGGTCCCGGTTCCCCTTGTCGCCCAGCGTGATCGCTCCCGAGCTGGACACGGAGTACGTTTCGTACTGGTCCAGGTAGTTGGGACGGCCGCCGGCGGTCCCGACGGAGTAGCGCGGCTTGAACTCCTCGATGGCGGCGAGTGGCCACCACGGCTCCTGCGCCATCCGCCAGGCGCCGCTCGCGCGGTAGTAGGTCTGCCACCGCTGGTCGGCGCCGAAGAGGGAGCTCCCCTCGCGGCGGATCGAGAAGTCGGCGATGTACTTCCCGGCGTAGTCCAGGTTGGTGTTGATCAGGTACGCGTTGGAGCGGACCTCCTCGAACGAGGAGCTCACGGTGCGCGTCTGGGCCTGGTCGAGGTCCGGCACTCCGCGGGTCACGAAGTTCTCGCCGGCCGCGCGGAAGTAGTACTCCTTGAAGCGCTCCACCGCGGCGCGGCCGTGGGTGCGGGTGCTCAGGTCGCCCAGGGCGGCGCGGAGGGTGGCCCCCACCCCCGCGTTGATGGCGTCGGCGGAGGTCTGGTCGTCGATCACGCTCCCCCTGGGGTCGGTCCCGCTCAGGAACGGGGTCCCCTTAGGGACGTACTGGTCCTGAAACCGGTTGGAGCGGTCGTACGCCAGGTCGCCGTCGAAGGTGAGCCAGGGAGTAGCGTCGAAGCGGCCGACGGCCGACGCCGTGGTGCGCTCGCGACGGGAGTTGTTGTCGCGGCTCGTCTGCCGCCAGATCGGGTTCTCCAGGGGCGCCGTGGGATCGGGCTGGTACAGGTAGTGCCCGGTGGAGTCGCGCGACATCAGGTTCACGTCCCGCGGCATCAACAGCAGGTCGAAGAACGGGGTCCCGGAAAGGTCGTCCCGCTGCGACCGCATGTGGTACGCCGAGAACTGCAGCTGGAGCTTGTCGCTCGCGCGCTGGTCCAGATTCATCCGGAAGTCGTAGCGGCGCAGCCCCTGGTTCTCCAGGAGCACGCCCCCCTCGCGGGCGGCGACGGCGGAGACGTAGTAGTTGGTCCGCTCCGTGTTCTGGGCGAGCGAGACGGAAAGGTTCTGGAAGCGGCCGGGATCGAAGAACTGCTCGATCGGGTCGTAGATCGTCCCGGGGTAGGGCTGGTCCTGGAAGCGCGTCTCCGTAGCGGTCCTCTGGGCACGGCTGGTGACCACCTGTCCGGCCGCGTTGACGTACTCGCCGTTGGCGTTCATGCGGAACTCGTGGCTGCCGGAGAGGGGAACCCCCCGCAGCAGCGAGTTCACCCCGTACTCGGAGCGGACGTTGAGGCGCAGCTTCCCCTGCTGCAGGTCCCGGCCGCGCCGCGTCCGGATCTGGATGACTCCGGAACCGGCGCGGGAGCCGTAGATGCCCGCGGCGGCGGCCCCCTTGAGGACCTCGACGCTCTCCACGTCCAGCGACTCGATGTCCACCGCGTTCGCCCCGAGGATCACCCCGTCCACCACGATCAGCGGAGCGGTGGAGCGCTGGATGCTGGTGGGGCTGCGGAGCTGTACGCTCACGGCGGCGCCGGGCTGCCCGCTCCCGCGGACCACCTGCACCCCGGCGACCTTGCCCTGGAGGGCGGCGATGGGGGAGCCGGCGGCCGGGACCTGGAGTTGCTCCGACCTCACCTTGCCGACGGTGAAGGGAACGCGGGTGATGGAGGTGGGGTCAGTGACGCCGGTCACCACGACCTCCTCCAGCGTGAGGGCCTGCGGCTGGAGCGCGAGGTTGATCACGGCCGGGGCGTTGTCCGCCACCCGTACCCCCTCGCGCCTCAGAAAGGCGTAGCCGAGCAGGCGCGCCGTGAGCGTGTGGGTCCCCGTGGGGACGCCGACGATGGAGTAGGTGCCGTTCGCTCCGGTGACGGCGACCAGGGAAGTTCCCTCGACGGCCACCTGGACTCCGGACAGCGGGCGGCCCGTCTGCTGGTCGGTGACCGTGCCGCTGACCCTCGCGCCCTGGGCGCTCAGGGGCGCGGCGACGGCCGGGAGGAACGCGAGGCAGGCGACCAGCGCGGACCTCACCAACGATTGTAGTCTCACGGGAACCTCCGTGAAGGGGGGGAGTGGCGCGGAGCGGACCTCCGCGGGGAGCCAGCAGGCGAACAGGTGGAATCGCTGCTACGGATGGCGGTTACAGATGCGGTGTCCTTTAGGATTACGAGACCGGAAAGGTACTGTCAAGTGGGGACGTAACAAATGATTCCGCTGTTCGCTCCTATCGGGGCTTCCCGTTGGGTGGATGGGTCCCGGGGGCGCCGCCGGTGGCCCGGTCCTCCCGGGCCCGAGCAGGAACGGCCACCTCCGGGGAGGTGGCCGTTCCCGTGCTGGTCCGGCGGCGTCGCTACTGCGCGATGGTGTCCGCCGCGGTAACGCTCCCCGGCCCACCCCCGCCGAAGGTATAGAGCGGCACCCCAATCAGCTCCAGGTCGCGCCAGGGCACGGGGAAGTGCACCGGGGTTCCGATCAGCAGCGTCCCCCAGCCGCGGGCGTCCCAGTAGGCCACGCTCCCCTCCACCCCCGCGGACTCGATGCGCTTCTCGTAGCGGAGCGCGTCGAAGAGCGAGCCGCAGGCGCCGAGCTGCGTCTTCGGCACGCACGACCTCGCCGTCGGCACCCCCGCGGCCGTCACGACGGGGAGTCCACCGTTCCGCACCCGCGTCCGGTTGATCAGCCCGGCCGCCCGGTCCGGGTCGCCCAGGTGCAGGTACGCCTCGGCGCGGATCAGGTCCAGCTCCGCCCGGGTGACCACCGGCTGGGGGCCCACCTCCCAGCTCCGCGCGCTCCCCGAAGCGTTGTTGAAGCGGTTCAGGAAGTAGAAGGACTGGTGGTACGTCCCCAGCGTGGACGCGAACGACTGCACCCGGCGGAAGGAGAAGTAGGTCCCGTTGGCGCTGTCGCGCGCTGCGATGCGCCTATCGGGGGTGAAGACCACGAACGGCGTGCGGGACGCCGGCGCCCTCCGGATCCAGTTCTGGTAGGCGCCCGTGGTGTCCGCCGGGCCGAGCAGCTTGTAGTCGGCGCGCATCGACGCCTCCGTCTGCGCGTTCTGCTTGAACGGGCTGGAGAAGGAGGCCGCCGGGTCTGCCACCGGCGCGAAGTCGTGCCGCGAGGCGTCGTTCTCCGCCTCCGGGGCGATTCCCGCGTTGAGGTGCTGGAGCACCGTCGCCCACGCCACCGCCCTCCGCTCCGACGGCCGGCGCGTGGAGTACACCATGAAGCGGGCGATGTAGGTGTTCGCCAGCTTCGCCAGCTCCACGTTGTCGATGGCCAGCCCCGGCACCCAGGTGCTGGGGAGGGTGAAGCGGGTCTGCGACAGCGCGGCGGCCTCCTTGAGCTGCGCGATGGAGGCCGCCAGCACCGCATCGCTGGGCTGCAGCTTCACCACCGTGCCGAACTGCGAGACGTCGGCGGGGAGGTCCACGTTCTCGTCGATCACCCACCCCTGGTCGTAGTACAGGGCCACGTAGCCGTGCGCCACACCCTGGAGGAACTTGGCGTACGCCCTGGCCCGCGGGGCGTCCGCGTTGTTGACCCCGACGACCAGCCCCGGGTCGTTCTTCATGGCCCGGAGCACGTCGTTGGAGATGGAGATGGTGCGGTACAGGTCCAGCCACATCTCCCGGTGCACGTTCCGGGTGACGGTGACGCTGTTGTTGTTGGGGAGCGCTACCCGGGGCTCGTTGGAGAGTTCCGGGTTGGCGAACGAGGTGGTCACCGCCGAGAGCTGGTCAGCCGCGGTGGAGGCGGGCCAGTTGGGCCGCGAACCCTGGAGAGTGCTCCACAGGTTGCGGAAGTTGCCGGCCAGGAACGCCTGGAGGGCGTCGCCGTTCCGGAGGACGGTCTCGATCTCCGGTTCGTTCGGGTTGGTGACGTCGAGGTCCTGGCAGCCCGTGGTCGCCAGCACCGCGCCCGCCGCGCAGAGGATGGAAAAGCGTCTCATGAGGTTCGTCTCGTCAGGGCGGAGGGGGTCAGAACTGCAGCTCGACCGCCGCGGTGTACGTGCGGTAGTTCGGGTAGCCGAAGGTGTCGATGCGGCTGTAGTCGCCGTTGTAGAGCTGGCCGACCTCCGGGTCGAACCCCTTGTAGTTGGTCCACGTGATCAGGTTCCGACCGATCAGGCTCAGGCTGGCGCCCCCCACCCCGAGGCCGCGCAGCCTCCGGGCGGCGGCTCCGCCCACGTCGTAGCGGAGGGCCACCTCGCGCAGCTTCAGGTACGTCCCGTCCTCGATGAACGCGCTGGTGGTGGCGAAGCCGTGGTAGAGCGTGGAGTAGTAGGAGACCGGCTTCTTGTTCTCCGGCGCCTTGCCGCTCTGGTCCCCGTCCCCGTGGCGGACGCCGAGGGCCGGGTTGTACATGGCCGAGCGTGTGTCGTTGTACAGGTCCGCGCCCACCTCGCTGTCCAGCAGCGTGTAGAGCGTCAGCCCCCGCCAGGTCACCGTGTTGGTGAAGCCCAGGTGGAAGTCCGGGTTTCCGTCGCCGATCTGTAGCGGCCCGAAGAGCGTCCCGTCGTCCCGCATCAGGTCCAGCGGCATCCCCCACGCGTAGTTCCGCCCGTCGATGGTGACGGTGGTCCCCCAGCGGGGGTCCGACAGGCTACCTCCTGCGCCGACCGGCACCAGCCAGCCGTCGTCGTTCACCTGGAACTGGTTGTGCGAGTTGGCGTGGATCGCCGGGAGCTCGCTGTGGCGGTTCAGGATCTTGATCCCGTAGATGGAGCCCATGCGCTCCCCCTCGCACAGGAACGAGTTGCCCAGCCGCACGCACGGCGCGTCCCACTCCGTGATGTTGAAGCGCGAACGGTCGCCCACGAGCCCGATCCGCCACTTCAGGTCGTCCCGGTTCAGGACCTGCGCCTCGATGGACCCTTCCAGCGTGCTCCCCTCCAGCGTCCCCACGTTGCGCCACTGCGACGGGAAACCGTATGCGGCGACGACGGGCATGTTGTGGAGCTGGTCGGTGGTGACCTTGTCGGAGTAGGTGAGCTGCACCGACAGGTTGTTCCAGGCGACCACATCCACGCCGAACTCCTGCTCCGTGGAGTGCTCAGGCCGGAGGAAGGGGTTCCCCAGCGTGGACTTGTTTAGCGTACCGAAGTTGGACTGCGACGCGTCCGTCTGCAGGGTGAGGATGGCGTCCCGGTCGCCGTAGCTCGGCCGGTTTCCCGCGGTGCCCCGGGAGTAACGGAGCTTGAACTCGTTGACCTGTGGGAGCGGCCACCACGGCTCGTCGGCCATCCGGTAGGCGCCGCTGACCCGGTAATAGGTGTTGTACTGCTCCTCCGCCCCGAAGAGCGAGCTCCCGTCGCGCCGGATCAGGCCGTCCAGGATCAGCTTGTCGGCGTAGTCGGTCCCCAGCGTGACGAAGTAGCCGTTGGACCGGATCTGCTGGTCGCTGGAGAAGGGGTTCGGCGCGCTCCCGGTCTGGAGCTGCGGCACGTCGTACAGCCGCAGGTTGGTCGTCGAGGTGGAGAACCCCTGGAAGTTCTGGCGCTCGATCAGGGCGCGGCCGGTGAGCCGGGCGGTCAGGTTCCCGAACTCCCTCTGGAGGCTGGCGCCCGCCGACGCGTTGAAGGCGTCGTTGATGGGCCGGCTGCGCGTCATCGAGCCAGTGGACGGAGCCGTGGTGGCGTTCAGCGTCCCCAGCGGGAGGTAGAACAGGTAGTCCACGTCCAGCCGGTCGTAGCTCACGTTGCCGTCGAAGGAGAGCCAGTCGAGCGGCGAGTAGCGCAGCTCGCCCCCCAGCATCGTCTGGGCGCGGCGGTTCCGCTCGTCGCGGGTCATGTTCAGGTACAGCGGGTTGGCCTGCGTGGTGAGCGGGTCCGGCCGGACGATGAACGGCTGCCCGTTGGCGTTGGGGGCCCGCAGGTCCACGTCCGGCGACATCTGCACCAGCGCCTCGAAGGTCCCGGCGGCCAGCTCGTCGCGGGACGACCGCATGTGGTACGCGCTCACCCCGAGCTGGAGGTCCGTGCGGAGCCGGTGGTCCAGGTTCAGCTTGATGCTGTTCCGCCGGTACCCGTCGTGCTCCCGGAGGACGCCCGTCTCACGGGTGTTGTGGAACGACAGGAAGAAGTTGGTGCTGGCGGTGTTCTGCCCCAGCGTCACCGAGTTGTTCGAGAGTGAGCCCGGGCGGAAGAAGCTCTCCACCGGGTTCTGGACGGGGTCCGGGAAGGGCTTGTCGGAGAACGCGACCGTGGGGGCGAAGCGCAGCGAGCGAGGCACTTCCCGCCCGCTGGCGTCCACGTACTTCCCGGTGGCCGGGTCGACGCTGTAGTGGTGGTGCATGTTGAGCGGGATCATCCGGGCGATCTCGCTCTGCCCGTACTCGCTCCGGGCGGTGATGCGGGTCCTCCCCGGCTCGATGTTGCTACCGCGGGCAGTGCGGATCTGGATCACCCCGTTGGCCGCGCGGGAGCCGTAGAGCGAGGCCGCGGCGGCGCCCTTGATCACCTCGATGCTCTCGATGTCCAGCGCGGTGATGTCGGCGGGGTTGGAGCCGAGGATGACGCCGTCCACCACGTAGAGCGGGTCGATGGACTTGCGGATGCTGCTGGGGCTGCGCAGGACGATGCGGGCCGCCCCGTTCCCCGGCTGGCCGGTGCCGCGCAGGACCTGCACCCCGGCGACCTTCCCCTGCAGCGCGGTGGCCGCGGCGCCGGTGGTGGGGACCGGCAGGCGCTCGGCGCTCACCCGTCCGACCGCGAAGGGCACCTTGGTCCCCGCGGTGGGCGCGGTCACGCCGGTGACCACCAGCTCCTCGATCTCCAGCACGGAGGCGCGGAGCCGGAAGTCCACCGTGGCCGACGCCCCCGCGTCCCCGCCGACGCGCACGTTCCCGCGGCTCTGCGAGGCGTATCCGGGCGCCTGCGCGGTCACCGTATAGGTCCCGCCGGATAGGCCGGTGAGCGTGTACCGCCCGGTGGCGTCGGTCTGGGCGGAGGCCCGGCTCCCCTCCACCGTCACCCGTACCCCCGGGAGCGGCCTCCCGGTCGCCTCGGCGGTCACGGTCCCGGTGATCGTCGCCTGCTGCGCGAGCGCCGGGAGCGCGGACGCGGCGAGGAGCGCCAGCGCGCTCAGGGTTCCGACAAGTTTTCTCGGCAAAGACACACGTCCTCCTCGTGGGAAAAGGGATGGGCACCTGCACGGCTGGTCGGGGGGACGGCCTCCGGGCTGAGGTCGGGTCGGGACGGCGGAACCGGGGTGACGGCGGGCGGCCGGCGCGCTCTGGCCAACGGGGAAGGATTCCTTACGCCGGGGCGGTCCCGGCCCCGGCGGTCATCAACTCGTCGGCGTTCTCCCCGGTGGGCGCCAGCGTGTCCATGAAGGAGCTGACGGAGAAGACGGCGTTCCCGGCTCCCGGAGGACCGTACCCCGGGGGGGGCTGCAGCCCGTGCTTCTCCAGCGTCTCCCGGTACACTTCCAGCAGGCGGATGTGGTACTCCAGCGGCGCCCCCTGTGGGTTCTCCTTCCCGAGCGGGGTCGTGGGCTCCGGGCACCAGGTGGTGAAGCGAGGCGTCACCCCGCGGGACATGAAGTAGTCCAGCCCCTCGGCCGTGGAGGCAATCGCCTCGTCCACCGTGGCGAACCCGAACGGCTTCGCCATCTCCACCCCCGCCACGAAGTTGGGGATCACGTAGCGCGCCCCGAATACCTCGGCCGCGTCCAGGATCCGCCGGTGCCACTCCTCGCGCCCCACGTAGCGCTCCTTCCCCGGGCAGATCAGCTCGAAGAGACGCTTGTCCCACACCTCGTAATTGGGGTGGTAGATCCGGATCCCGTAGTCCTTGAAGCGCTGTACGTCGGCCTTCGGGAGCGCCTGCGCCACCACCTTGCCGATCCAGCGGCCGGGAAAGCGCGCCTCGATCGCCTCGGCGTAGCGCCCGTAGAAGTCCGCCTCCTCCAGCCCGTCCACCTTCGACGTCACGCTGCCGCCGGTCAGCGTATATGCGTGCGATGCGTGCGCGTTGTCGTAGCGGTCGATGATCGCCAGAGCCTCCAGCACCTCGTCCACCGGCTTCACCCCGGTATAGGGGCGGCCCGCCTGCTTGTGCTGGCGCCAGTTGTGGTTGATGTCGCAGAACTGGCACTCCTCCTTCGCCCCGAAGTACTGGCAGAGCCGCAGGACGGTGAGGTAGATCAGGTACCCCCACTGGATGGTGGGGGCGATCTCCATCACCGATTTCCCGTTGGAGAGCCGGTGCCGGTACTTCGGTGCGAAGGAGGAGTGCAAGTTCTGCGACATCAACCACAACTGGCGGCAGCACAAGCAGGCGGGCCGGCCGTACACCGGCGTCAAGCCGGTGGAGGAGGTGCTGGAGGCGCTGGAGATCATCGACCGGTACGACACCGCCGGCGCCTCCCACGCCTACACGTTGACGGGAGGGAGCATCACCTCCACCGTGGACGGGCTGCGCGAGGCGGAGTTCTACGGGCGCTATGCCCAAGCGATCGAGGCGCGCTTCCCCGGCCGCTGGATCGGGAAGGTGGTGGCGCAGGCGCTCCCGAAGGAGGAGGCGCGCATCTTCCGGGAGTTCGGCATCAGGATCT